>NZ_JBBARU010000068.1:14538-19047 GCF_040399605.1 Rhodovarius sp.
TCGACATCATCGGTCTCGGCATCGCCACCGGCAGCGGCGCGCTTCTTCAGCTTCTCATCCACCACGGCGGGGCCGCGCTTGGGCCGGGGCTGCTCGGCCGGCTGCTCGGTGCCGCATTTCGGGCATACCGCAGGCTGCTTCGTCATGTCGTAGAATTTCGCCGCACAGGACACGCAGGTCCGTTTCAATCCAAGGTCGGGCTTCGCCATGCTCAATGCCTTATAGAAGGTGTGCTTCCCCGGGCCTGAAGGAAGCAATACCGTGTCCAGGGTGCGGCGCATTGCCATGCGACCAACCCCCTGTCAAACCACGCCCACCATGCATGACGTTTCCGCCGCCAGGCCGCTCCGCTCCGCCCCCCCCACGCAGCCCCTCTCCGGCCGGCTGCGGGTGGCGGGCGACAAGTCAATTTCCCACCGCGCGCTGATGTTCGGCGCCCTCGCCGTGGGCACCACCAGCATCGAAGGCCTGCTGGAGGGCGAGGATGTGCTGCGCACTGCGGCCGCCATGCGCCTGCTGGGCGCTACCGTGGATAGGCTGGGCGATGGCAGCTGGCGCGTCTCCGGCCGCGGCGTCGGCGGGCTGACCGAGCCGGCCGATGTGCTGGATATGGGCAATAGCGGCACCGCCGCGCGGCTGATCTGCGGCCTGCTCGCCGGCCACCCCATCTTCGCGGTGATGACGGGCGATGCCAGCCTCCGCCGCCGCCCGATGAAGCGGGTGACAGACCCCCTTTCGGCCACCGGAGCCCGCTTCTTCACCCGCGAGGGCGGCCGCCTGCCACTCGCCGTTCAGGGCGCGCGAGACGCCCTGCCGCTCGATTACCGCCTGCCAGTGGCCTCGGCCCAGGTGAAATCCGCCTGCCTGCTCGCCGGGCTCTGCGCCCGCGGCACCACCCGGGTGATCGAGGATGAGGCCACGCGTGACCATTCCGAGAATATGCTGCGACATTTCGGCGCCACCGTGCATGTCGGCATTGAGGGACATGGCCGGGTGATCGAACTCATCGGCCAGCCCGAGCTGGTGGCCGCCCCCGTGGTGGTGCCGGGCGACCCCTCCTCCGCCGCCTTCCTCGCCGTGGCGGCGCTGCTGGTGCCGGGAAGCCATATCATCATCGAGAATGTTGGCCTCAACCCGTTGCGCGCCGGCATTTTCACCAGCCTCACCGATATGGGCGCCGATATCGCGCTGACCAATCAGCGCATCGAGGGCGGTGAGCCGGTGGGCGACCTCGTGGTCAAGGCCACCCAGCTGCAAGGCGCCGATATCCCCGCCAGCCGCGCACCGAGCATGATCGACGAATACCCCATCCTCGCCGTCGCCGCCGCCGCCGCCCGCGGCACCACCCGCATGCGCGGCCTGGCCGAGCTGCGGGTGAAGGAGAGCGACCGCCTTGAAGGCACCGCCGCCATGCTGCGCGCCGCCGGCGCGTCTGTGGAGATCGAGGGTGATGACCTGCTGGTCCATGGCGGCACCGTGCCCGGCGGCGGCGTGGTCACCACCAATATGGACCACCGCATCGCCATGTCCGGCCTGGTGCTGGGCCTGGTGGCTGAGGCCGGCATGGCGGTTGATGATGCCGGCTTCATCGAGACCAGCTTCCCAGGCTTCGCCGCCCTGGTGAACCGCGTGGCGGGCTGCCAGGCGATCCTGCCGCTGGCATGATCATCGCCGTGGATGGGCCGGCCGCCGCCGGCAAGGGCACGCTGGCCCGCCGCCTCGCCGGCACCTTCGGGCTGCCCTATCTCGATACCGGGCTGCTCTACCGCGCCGTGGGCCGCCGCGTGCTGGATGCGGGCGCCGACCCCCGCGATGTGCCCGCCGCCCTCGCCGCCGCCCGCGCCCTGCAGCCGGCGGATTTCACCCGCGCCGATCTGCGCGGCCCGGTGGCCGATATGGCCGCCACCGCCGTTGCCGCCATTGGCGATGTGCGGGCGGAATTGCTCGAATTCCAGCGCCGCTTCGGCCGCGAGCATGGCGCCGTGCTCGATGGGCGCGATATCGGCACCGTCGTCTTCCCCACAGCCGAGGCCAAGCTCTTCGTCACCGCCTCGGCCGAGGAGCGCGCCCGCCGCCGCCATGCCGAGTTGCTCGCCCGCGGCATCACCGCCGATTACGCCCAGGTCCTCTCCGAAGTGCGCGACCGTGACGCGCAGGATGAAAACCGCCCCGTCGCCCCGCTCCGCCCCGCCGCCGATGCCATGCTGCTCGACACAACCCACCTCGATGCCCAGGCCGCCTTCACCGCCGCCATGACGCTGCTGAACACCAAACTCTCTTCAGACAGCATCTGAACCACGCACCTTTGCGGCTTGAACAGCGGAAAACCCGCCCCAAGCCGCTGTTTTCCCGCTTGACCCCCGCCCATAACCGGCCGATAGACCGCGAATAACGTCAGGGCGCAAAGCCTCTGGCGCTTTGTGCGTCAACCCAAAGCGGATACCGGGCGAGCCGTCACGCGCCCGGAAACAGGGCGGAACTGGGCATGGCCCCAGCCTCCGCAAGTCGTCTCCGCCCCTGGGCGGCCGCGCAGAGCTTCGTGGGCGCAACCGCCCACACAGGACAGATCAACTTTATGGCACAAGCCAACACCCTCGGTGATACCGAGGATTTTGCCACCCTTCTCGATGAGATGATGGGTGCCGATACCGGCTTCGCCGGCTCCGTCGTAACCGGCCGCGTGATCCGCATCGATGATGATGTGGCCGTGGTCGATGTCGGGCTGAAGAGCGAAGGCCGCGTTCCCCTCAAGGAATTCGCCCCCCAGGGCATGAAGCCCGAAGTCAAGCCCGGCGACATGGTCGAGCTTTTCATCGAGCGCTACGAAGACCGTGACGGCGCCATCGTGCTCTCGCGCGAAAAGGCCCGCCGTGAGGAAGCCTGGACCCTGCTGGAAAAAGCCGCCGCCGCCCAGGTGCGCGTCAACGGCATCATCTTCGGCCGCGTCAAGGGTGGCTTCACCGTCGATCTCGGCGGCGCCGTGGCCTTCCTGCCCGGCTCCCAGGTCGATATCCGCCCCGTGCGCGACGTCGGCCCCCTGATGGGCATGAGCCAGCCCTTCCAGATTCTCAAGATGGACCGCGCCCGCGGCAACATCGTGGTCTCGCGCCGCGCCGTTCTGGAAGAGACCCGCGCCGAACAGCGCAGCGAACTCATCCAGGGCCTGAAGGAAGGCATGATCCTCGACGGCGTGGTGAAGAACATCACCGATTACGGCGCCTTCGTGGACCTCGGCGGCGTCGACGGCCTGCTGCACGTCACCGATATCGCCTGGCGCCGGATCAACCACCCCTCCGAAGCCCTCACCATCGGCATGCCGGTGAAGGTGCAGGTGGTGCGCTTCAACCAGGAAACCCAGCGCATCAGCCTGGGCATGAAGCAACTCATGTCCGACCCCTGGGATGGCGTGGCCATCAAATACCCGGTCAGCGGCAAGTTCGCCGGCCGCGTCACCAACATCACCGATTACGGCGCCTTCGTGGAGCTGGAACCGGGGGTCGAGGGCCTCGTCCACGTCTCCGAAATGTCCTGGACGAAGAAGAACGTCCACCCGGGCAAGATCGTCGCCACCTCCGAACAGGTCGATGTGCTCATCCTCGACGTGGACGAGCCCAAGCGCCGCATCTCGCTCGGCCTCAAGCAGGCGCAGGGCAACCCCTGGGAAGTCTTCCAGGACGCCAACCCGCCCGGCTCGATCATCGAAGGCGAAATCCGCAACATCACTGAATTCGGGCTCTTCATCGGCATCGCAGCCGATGTGGATGGCATGGTCCACATGTCCGACATCAGCTGGGATGTGCAGGGCGAGCAGGCGATGGCCGCCTACCAGAAGGGCCAGATCGTCAAGGCCAAGGTGCTGGACGTCGACGTCGAGAAGGAGCGCATCTCCCTCGGCATCAAGCAGCTCGAAGCCGACCCGGCCGCCGAAGTGCTGGACCGCATCCGCAAGGGCGATATCGTGAACTGCACCGTGACCAAGGTGGAAGCGAACGGCATCGAGGTGAAGGTCGAGGAAATCCTCACCGGCTTCATCCGCCGCGCCGAACTCGCGCGCGACCGCCAGGACCAGCGCCCGGAAAAATACGCGATCGGCGAGATTGTCGAGGCCAAGATCGTGGCCGTCGACCGCGCCGCACGCCGCCTCTCCTTGACCGTGAAGGGCAAGGAAGTGGAGGAAGAACGCGAAGCGATGAAGGAATTCGGCTCGGTCGATTCCGGCGCATCGCTGGGCGATATCTTGGGCGCGGCCATCCGCCGCCAGCGGGAAATGGCCGGGAAGGAGTAATCCTTCCCCACGCCGACTGAGTGACAGGGAACCCCGGGCACGGAAGTGCCTGGGGTTTTTTGTTGGGGAAGTAAGGTCGAGGGGCGCTGCCCCTCGAGCACCCCGGCAGGAAACTCAGTTTCCTGCACCTTCGATCAGTCGATATAGTTCAAATGAACGACTGGGGCTCTTAATCGGTCTTGCAGACCGTCAGACAACCCCCAAAGCTTTCGATTTTATAACTC
>NZ_JBBARU010000069.1:0-18524 GCF_040399605.1 Rhodovarius sp.
GCGATCCAGTTATCGGAACCGAAACGCTGTAGCGAGAAACCGAGCCACCTCTATCGTCCGCGGCGTCGCGGCTGGCGATAAGTTCCAGTTGGCCACTTTTACGCCTGCGGTGAACCTGACTGCTACCAACTTGGCCGGTACGGATAACGTGGTGAACTTCGCCCGCGGTACTTACGACGGTACAAACGGCGTCTTCACCTTTGGCGCTGCCGGCGCCGACACGGCTGTCACCTATGCCACCAACACCGTCAGTGGTGCCGTGAACGTTGCTTATGAAACCGTGATCCTCGTGGGTTATGTTGCGGCCAGCACGACTGCCATCGACAACGCTGGCTTGATCACCTTCGCCTGATCGATTTCAGGACTAGTGCACTGGGGCGGGGGGAGGCTTCTCCCCGCCCACTTCGCGGAAAACCGACGGAACCTGCCCAGTTGGGCAGGTTCCGGATCGTTGCCGCCACTGCCAGAAAACCGCGGCGCTGCGTATGGCCAGGCCTCTGATGCCCACCATATCCGACAACCGCATCACATCATTCCCAGTGAATGATATCATCAAAACCACCTGTAATTTCGAAAATCATCGCGCAGACTGCAGTCATGCGCATGTTATTGTGTTCACATCCTCAGTTCTATTGTATGAGAATGTATTTTCCAGGGAATGATAGTACTGTTGGCCTTGCAGGCACCAATGATGCGGGGCTATGACCATGGTCAATTCGGTTGCAGTGGCGAGAAATGGACTGCGCGGCGCCCTGCCGGTGCCGGTGGCACTGGCTGATACTCAGCACCGCAACCTGCGCCGGTCGCTGTGTCTTGTCGGGCTAGGCAAGCATTTGTTGGAACAGAGCTGGATTCGCTGCCAGTGGCGAAAATGACAGGGACGCACATGACTGATTGGACCGCCGGCTACGTCGCCGATATTGGCTATACCTATGGCTATTATACGGAATTGAACCCGCTGCGGGCGCGGATGGCGTTCCTCAACAACGGCCTAGCCTGCCCCAACTTCACCACAGCCTGCGAATTGGGCTTCGGCCAGGGCCTGTCAGCCAATATCCACGCCGCCGCCTCCAACGCGCAATGGTTTGGCACGGATTTCAACCCGGCCCAGGCCGGCTTCGCGCAGGAACTGGCCGTGGCCTCCGGCGCCTCGGTTAAGCTGTTTGATGAGGCCTTCGCCGATTTCTGCGCCCGGCCGGACCTGCCGGAATTCGACTGCATTGGCCTGCACGGCATCTGGTCCTGGATTTCGGACGCCAATCGCGCGGTGATTGTGGATTTCATTCGCCGCAAGCTGCGCGTGGGCGGCGTGCTGTATATCTCCTACAACACCCTGCCAGGCTGGGCCGCCTTTGCCCCCATGCGCCACCTGATGACCGAGCACGCCGAAGTGCTGGGCAGTGAGGGCCGCGGCATCATCAGCCGCATCGATGGCGCGCTCGATTTCGCTGAAAAATTCCTCGCCACCAATCCCGCCTTCCTGCGCGCCAATCCGCTGGTGGGTGAGCGGTTGCAGCAAATGAAGGCGCATAACCGGCACTATCTGGCGCATGAATATTTCAACCGGGATTGGCACCCGATGCATTTCGCCACCATGGCGCAGTGGCTGGAGCCGGCGAAGCTGCAATATGCCTGCTCGGCCAATTATCTGGACCATGTCGATGCGCTGAATCTGAGCGCGGAACAGCAGGCCTTTCTGGCCGAGGTGCTGGATGCGATGTACCGCGAAAGCGTGCGGGACTTCATGGTGAACCAGCAATTCCGCAAGGATTACTGGGTGAAGGGGGCGCGAAAGCTCTCGCCGCTGGAACAGGCGGAAACCATGCGGGCCCAGCGCGTCGTTCTCACTGCCTACCGCCCGGATATCTTGCTCAAGGTGAAGGGCGCCTTGGGCGAGGTGTCGCTGAAGGAGGATATCTACGCCCCCATCCTGGATTTGATGGCCGACCATCAGCTGCGCAGCCTCGGCCAATTGGAAGTGGCATTGCGGCCGAAGGGGCTGAATTTCCAGCAGATAGCCCAAGCCTGCATGATCTTGATCGGCGCGGGGCATGTGGCGCCGGTGCAATCGAAACAAGACACCGCCGCGGCCGGCAAAACCAGCAAAACGATCAATGCGCATCTGCAGGACAAGGCCCGTGGCAGCAATGACATGAGCTTCCTGGCCAGCCCCGTCACTGGCGGCGGCGTGGCGGTGGCGCGTTTTCAGCAATTGTTCCTCAAAGCCGCGCAGCTTGGCATGAGAACGCCAGCGGAATGGGCCAATCATTGCTGGGGTGTGCTCGCAGCCCAGGGGCAGCGGATCATGAAGGATGGCAAGGCGCTGGAAACCCCAGAGGAGAATATCGCCGAGCTCACCACCCAGGCGCAGGCTTTCCTCGATAAGCAAATGCCGATGCTGCGGGCCTTGGGCGTGGCGTGACCTCCGCAAGGTCGTATCCACCCAAGGCCTGAACGCCTTGGGTGGGCCTTTGGTTTTCGGGCCTATATTTTTCATCTGTGTCGCGCGATTATTCATTACGGAAATTAACGTGGCAAAACCGGCTAAATCAGAGTTGCGAATAGCGCTTGATCGCTGCCGCGGGCCGCTATTTGCGGCTATGGGGTTTAGTTTTTTCATCAATATATTGCTGCTGATTTCGCCGCTCTACATGATGCAGGTCTATGATCGGGTATTGACGAGCCGCAGCGAAAACACCTTGTGGCTGCTGACATTGATCGCCGTGGCCCTGTTATTGATGATGGGATTGCTGGAGATCGTCCGCTCGCGGGTGCTGGTGCGGGTGGGCGCGTATTTTGACCATCAGATGAGCAGCCGCCTCTTCACTGCGGTGTTTGAGCGCCAACTCAGGCTACCCCGGGCGCATCGGGCGCAGCCGCTGGATGATCTCAACACCGTCCGGCAATTCATGACGGGGGCGGGGCTCTTCGTCTTCTTCGATATTCCCTGGGCACCGGTCTTCCTGATCTTTCTGTATTTTGTGCACCCATTGCTGGGGATGATCACGCTGATCGGCGGCGCCATCATGTTGGCGATGGCCATCGCCTCCGAATTGCTGACGCGCCGCAAGCTCGAGCGCGCCAGTGTCGACAGCATCGCCGGCACCTATTTTGCCGAGACCAGCCTGCGCAATGCAGAGGCTCTGGAGGCAATGGGCATGCTGCGGGCCATCCGCGCCCGGTGGCTGCAAAGGCATGATCGGGTTTTGGCGCTGCAGGCCCAGGCGAGTGATTGGGCCGGCTTGCTCTCCGGCCTCAGCAAGTTTCTCCGCAACACCTTGCAGACGGCGCTGCTAGGTGGCGGTGCCTATCTGGCGATCAAGGGCGAAATTTCCCCTGGCATGATGATCGCCAGCTCGATCATCGGTGGCAAGGCTTTGGCGCCGATTGACCTGGCGGTGGGCGGCTGGGGTGGGGTTGTCAGCGCTAGGCTGGCTTACCGCCGCCTTGAAGACCTCTTCCGCACCGTGCCGCCGCGGCGAAGCGGGATGGATCTGCCGCCCCCCACCGGCCAGATCAGCCTGGAAAATGCCTTTGCCGTGCCGCCAGGCGCGCAACTCCCCACCTTGCGCGGCGTGAGTTTCACCATCGAGGCTGGCGAGGCGATTGGCATTATCGGCCCCTCTGCCGCCGGCAAATCGACCATCGCGCGGCTGATGGTGGGCGTGTGGCCGGCCATTTCCGGCAAGGTCCGCATGGATGGCGCGGATATCGCGACCATCCCCCGTGACCGGATAGGCCCCTATATCGGCTATCTGCCGCAGGATATTGAATTATTCGACGGCACAATCGCGGAGAATATCGCCCGCTTTGGTGAGATCGATGCGGTGGCGGTGGTGCAGGCGGCGCGCCGCGCCGGCGTCCATGACATGATTTTGCGCTTTCCCGCCGGCTACGATACGCCCATTGGCGAGGCGGGCGGCCAGTTATCCGGCGGGCAAAAGCAGAGAATGGGCCTGGCAAGGGCGCTATATGGTGACCCCGCCCTGCTGATTTTCGATGAGCCGAATTCCAACCTCGATGATGAGGGCGAGGCCACGCTGATCGACGCCATCCGCCAACTCAAAGCCGCCGGCAAGACTGTCGTGATTATCGCCCATAAACCCAGCGTACTGATCAATGTGGATAAAATAATGGTTGTGCGGGATGGCCAAATCGCCGTGTTTGGGCCGCGGGCAGAAGTCCTGGCCCAATTCACCCGCCCCGTTGTGGCGCATTCAATGCCCAATCCCATGGCGCAGAGCGGCGGTTAGGTCAGGTCAGGATGTTGCAGGCATCGCAGGCGGGCGCGAAAAAACCACCCGACAAGGAAGATCTCATCCGCCTTGAGGCCGACCATCTGCATGAGGCGGAGGATTTGAAACCCGCGCCCAGGAATAGCCTGGGCGTTATCATCTTCGGTGTGGCGGTTATTCTGGTCACCTTTGTCGGGTTTGGTGGCTGGGCCGCGATGGCGCCGCTGAATAGCGCCGCCACCGCGCAGGGCACCATCGTGGTGCAGAGCAGCCGGCGGGATGTCCAGCATCTCGATGGTGGCATCGTGGCTGAAATCCTGGTCCGCGATGGGGATATGGTGAAGGCGGGCGATGTGCTGATGCGCCTCGACCCCGTCCGCGCGGCATCGCAACTGGGCATCGTCCGCAGCCAGCTTGATGCGGCGCTGATTTTGCAGGCCAGGCTGCGCGCCGAGCAGGAGGGCGCACCCCGGATTGTCTCGCCTGACTTGCTCGCCTCCCGCGCCGCCGAGCCGGCCGTCGCCGAAGCCCTGGCGAGCCAGCAGTTGGTCTTTGGCGCCCGTCGGGCGGCACTTGAAGGGCAAATCCTCATCTTGCGCCGGCGTATTGCCCAGTTTCAGGAACAAATGGCCGGGCTGAACGCACAAGGCGCTGCGCGTGTCCGCCAGATCACGTTGATCAACCAGGAGCTGACCGGTGTGCGCGCCCTGGCGACGCAAGGTTTTGCACCCATGGTGCGGGTCTTCGCGCTGGAACGTGAGGTCGCCCGGCTGGATGGTGAGCGCGGCGAGCAGATCGCCGCCGTGGCCCGCAGCGAGCAGGCCATTGGCGAGGCGCAGCTGCAAATCCTGCAACTGACCCATAGTTTTCGCGAGGAGGTCGCCGGCAGCCTGCAAACCGTGCAAAACCAGATCTTCGAGTTGCAGGAACGCCTCACGGCGACAGAGGACACCATGCGCCGCCTCGATCTGACCTCACCGTCTGATGGCGTTGTTGTCGGCCTGTCGGTCTTTACCGTGGGCGGTGTCATCCCCCCAGGCCGCACCGTCATGCAGATTGTGCCAGACCAGGACACGCTGGTGGTCGAGGCGCAATTGAACCCCACGGATATTGAGCGGGTCCTGGTCGGCCAGACGGCGACGGTGAGCTTTCCCGCCCTGGTCCAGCGCACCATTCCGACGCTGACCGGCACTGTCATCCAAGTCTCGGCTGACCGGCTGGTGGATGAGCGCACCGGCGCGCCCTATTACAAATCCCGGATCATTCTCGATGAATCGAGCCGGCTATTGCTCGGTGAGCGCCGCCTAATCCCCGGAATGCCCGCGGATGTGATGATAGCGACTGGCGAGCGCACCGCCCTCGTCTATCTGACCAACCCGATCATCCAGGCCGTCCGACACGCCATGCGCGAGCGCTGACCACGGGCCGCTGCAGCCTCCCCCTCAGCGCCCCTGCAAAAATTCCAGCACGGCGGCGTTAAAATCGCCGGGGTTATCCTCATTCAGGCTATGCGTGGCGCGCTGAATCACCGCGCTGCGCACATCGGGCAAGGCCGTCATCAGCGCTGCGATGATCTTGCCGAAATTCGGCTGGCTTTGCGCCCCACCCAAGAGCAGGCTTGGCGCCTTGATCCTTTCCGCCGCCGCCCGCGAATAGGGCTTTCGCCGCTCATCCATCTGCCCCAGCAGGGTGCGGGCATTGTCGCGGCTGAGCGCTTTACGGTGTTCCGCCCGCTTTTCCCAGGCACCAGGCCCGCCGGTATATTCGGCAATCACCCGCAACCCGCCTTCGATATCGCCGGCGGCAATCAGCTTGGCACCCGCGGCGAAACTGCCGGCCTGCGCGCCGGCGGCGGGCGCACCGCCCAGGCTTTCATCCAATTCTCCGCCTGGCTCGGCCAGCACCAGCGCGCGGACCAGTTCCGGGTGGCGTTCGGCCAGGCGGAAGGCGATATGCCCGCCGCGCGAATGCCCCAGCACATGCACCGGCCCCTGGCCCAGGGCGGTGATGAACCCCGCCACATCGGCCACATGGCGGTCGATGGTGAAATCGCCGCCCTCGAACCAACTGCCCGGCCAGCAATGCCGCATGCTCAGCGACATCACATGATAGGCGGCACCGAGCGGTTCCATCTGCCGGGCAAAGCTGCGCTGGTCACCCAGCGTGCCATGCACCAGCACCAGGGGCACGCCCTGGCCGGCCTCGGCATAGGCGATGGGAAAGCCGTCGATCTCGATGCTGGGCATGAGTGTGTCCTGGTTCAATCGGCGAATTGTCCCGCAGCTTGGATGATCGGCCGCCAACGGTCGATCTCCTCGCGCAGGAAGCGGGTGTGGAAGCCGGTGGTGGAGCGGGCCTCATCGGGCACATCGGTCAAGAGGTCGGCGAAGCGCCGGCGCAGTCGTTCCTCCCGCAGCGCAGCGCGCAGGGCGGCGGAGAGGCGCTCCTGCACCGCCTCAGGCGTGCCGGCCGGGGCGTACAGCCCATGCCAGGTGGACATGGCAATGGAGGGAAAGCCCGCTTCCGCCGTGGTTGGCACCTGCGGCAGGCCAGGCAGGCGGGCAGGGCTGGAGACGCCCCAGGGCACCACCCGGTTGTCCCGGATATAGGGCACGGTGTTGGTCGCCTGATCACAGAGGATATCGAGCCTTCCGCTCATCATTTCGGTGATGGCGGGGGCCGTGCCGCGGAAGACCACAACGGTCGCCTGCGCCCCGGCGGCATGCTGCACCAGCAAGGCGCAAAGGTTCGAGGCGCTGGAAATCCCAGCCGATGCCATATTGATGGCGTCGCCCCGCGCCTTCAGCGTGGCCATCACCCCCGCAAGGTCAGGCCCGGGAAAGCCCGGGCGGGTGACGATGGTCATCGCCGCCTCGGAGACGAGGCCGAGCGGCGCGAAGGCGTTAGGCACATCATAGGGCAGGCGGCGGAACAGGGTGGCGCTCGCCGCCATGCCGATATTATTGACCAGCAGCGTATAGCCATCCGGCCTGGCCTGGGCGACGCGCCCGGGGCCCACCACGGAGCCGCCAATGGCCTCCACCACCACCGCCTGGCCCAGATGCGGCGCCATGGCATCGGCCAGGATGCGGGTGATGGTATCGGTCGGGCCACCCGCGGCGCCGGCGGCGACGAGGGTGATGCTGCGCTCCGGAAACTGGGCCAGGGCGGGGCCGGCCAGCAGCAGCGTGAGCAGGGTGAGGCAGCGGCGCATCACATCAACCCCGGATAGGCGCCGCCATCGAGCAGGATATTCTGCCCGGTGATGAAGCCGGCATGGGCGGAGCAGAGAAAGGCGCAGGTGGCGCCGAATTCCTCGGTGGTGCCAAGGCGCCGGGCGGGAATGCTCCGCACGCTGTCCTTGGCCACATCCTCCATGCTGCGCCCGCTCACCTCGGCAGCCCGGGTCCAGTTGCTGCGCACCCGGTCCGTGTCGAAGGGGCCGGGCAGCATGTTGTTGATGGTGACATTATGCGGCGCGGCGCGGCGGGCGAGCGAGGCGACGGCGCCGGTCAGGCCGGCACGGGCACCATTGGAGAGTTCCAGCGAACCGATGGGCATCTTCACCGTGTAGCTGGTGATATTCACCACACGGCCAAAGCCACGGCCCATCATGCCCTGGATGGTGGCGGCGATCAGCGCGATGGGCGTGATCATATTGGCCTCCACCGCACGGCGCCAATCATCGAGGCTGAACTGAATGAATTCACCCGGCGGCGGGCCACCGGCATTGGTCACCAGAATATCGGGGGCGGGGCAGGCGGCGAGCAGGGCGGCGCGGCCGGCCTCGGTCGTCACATCGGCCTGCACGGTGGTGACCCGCGCGCCGGTATCATCACGGATGGATTTGGCTGTGGCCTCCAGCGCATCGGCGCCACGGGCGGCGATGAAGATCGCCACACCCTCCCGTGCCAGAGCGGTGGCGCAGCCGCGGCCCAATCCCTTGGAACCCGCGCAGATGATGGCCGTGCGGCCGGCAATACCCAATTCCATGTGTTTCCCCTCTAAGAAGGGGCAGCATTGCGCGACGCTGCGCGGAAGGCTAGACCGCGCCGCGCTTTGCTCTATTCCCGTCGCGTGGTTCAGCGTGTTTGGTGATTTCGCTTCAAGCCATCATGCGCAGACAGGCTGCCGCAAAACACTGATGGCGAAGGAAAAGAGCGAAAGGGCTCCTCTCCTGCTCGGGTGCTCGAGGGGCAAAGCCTCTCGATCTTGTTTCCCTAGCGTTTCGTCTCTCAGCAGCCAACTAGCCGCGCCCGCGCATGTATCGCCGCTCCGGCCGGTACATCAGCCAGCGGCGCAGGGTCAGGGGCAGGAATCTCAGCAGGGCCATGGGGCATATCTTTCCAATGCGCCGTTCTGGCAGGGGGGCGGGGCGGGCTTGCGGCCGCTCTGTGGCGGGAATTTGGCGCCCAGGGGTTAACGGCGCGTTGCCGGGGGGCGCCCTCTTGCCCTATTCCATGTGCACACCAAGTGAACGCCTCGGCAGGAACCTTGCAGAATGAACGTGATTCTCGACGCAGCCTCGCCCTCCGGCCCTGATCCCGTGCGTGATGGTGACCAGCGCACCTTTATGCAGGATGTCATCGAAGCCTCGCGCGAGGTGCCAATCCTGGTCGATTTCTGGGCCACCTGGTGCGGCCCCTGCAAGACGCTGACCCCGGCGATTGAGCGCGTGGTGCGCGCCGCCGGCGGGCGGGTGCGGCTGGTCAAGATCGATATCGACCAGAACCGGCAATTGGTCGCGCAACTCACCCAGCTCGGCCTGCCGCTGCAATCCGTACCCACCGTGGCCGCCTTTTGGCAGGGGCAGATTGCCGATATCTTCCAAGGCGCGCTGCCCGAGAGCGAGATCAAGAAATTCGTCGAAAACTTGCTGAAGGTGGCCGGTGGGCAGATGCCCAGTGCTGAGTTGCTGGCCGAGGCCAAGGCGCTGCTCGAACAGGGCGATCCCCAGGGCGCGCTCGAACTCTTCGCCGGCCTCGCCCAGCAGGAGCCCGAGAATGCCGAGGCCCTGGCCGGCTTGGCCCGCGCCCTGGTGGCGCTGGGCGAGGAGGATCAGGCGCTGGAGGTGCTGGCCTCGGCCGCACCGAAAATCGCCGGCCATGCTGAGATCGCCGCCGTACGCAGCCAGATCGAACTGGCCCAGGCGGGGCGTGAGGCGCAGGCAGGCCTGGCCGGCTTCGAGGCGCGGCTTGCGGCCGATCCGAGCGACCATGAAGCGGCTATCGAACTCTCCATCGCTCTCAATGCCATGGATGAGCGCGCCCGCGCGGCCGAGACCCTGCTGGCCTCGATCAAGCTCGACCGTGCCTGGAATGAGGAGGCGGCGCGCATGCAATTGCTGAAATTCTTCGAGGCCTGGGGCATGACCGACCCTGCCACGCTGAAGGCCCGCCGCGCCCTCTCCGGCCTGCTGTTCAAATAGGGTGACGCATTCCCCTGTGCTGGCGGATGATCTGCCGGAGACCATCCCGGTCTTTCCCTTGGCCGGCGCGCTGCTATTGCCGCATGGCCGCCTGCCGCTGAATATCTTCGAGCCGCGCTACCTTGCCATGATCGAGGATGGCCTGGCGGGCGGGCGCGTGCTGGGCATGATGCAGGGCGATGACAGCCGCCCGCGCGGCGAACGCGGCACGGCGATTTATTCCGTGGGCTGCCTCGGCCGCCTCTCCTCCTTCTCAGAGACCGAGGATGGCCGCTTCCTCATCACGCTGACCGGTATCATGCGCTTCCGCGTGCTGGAGGAGCAGGAGATGCGGCGCGGCTATCGCCGCATGCGGGTGGATTACAACCCTTATCACAATGATCTCGCCCCGCTGCCGACGGCTGAATCCATCCCGCGTGAGGCCTTGCATGCGGTGCTGCGGCCATATTTTCAGCTCCAGGGCATGGATGTGAACTGGGAGGCGGTCGAGAAAACGCCGGAAGGCATGCTGGTCACCACGCTGAGCATGCTCTGTCCTTTTGCAGTGGCCGAGAAGCAGGCGCTGCTGGAAGCGCCGCTGCCGGCGGATCGCACCCAGATGATGCTCACGCTGATGAAAATGGCGATGCACGGCGGTGATACGGAAGGCAGCGGCCGTCCGAGTTGAGGGTAGGGCTGGCGCCACAAGCAACCTCTCAGGGCCCGCAGCTCTCCGGGTCCACCGCCCGCGCCACATAAAGCGCGCTCTGCGGCGCATATTCCGCCCAGAGCGAGCGCAATTCGCCCAAGGGTGCGGCGTTGCGATCCACCCGGATATCGACGAGCGGGAAATCCTCCCGCTCCACCACCAGCAGCGCGGCGGAGAGAATGGCGCCATGCTCGCCGCCCGCAGCCTCACCGGCTTCGAGTGCGCAGATCAGCCGCTCGGCCAGCGGGTGCTCGGGGTGGGCGGCGAAGGCGGCGGCGATGGCGGGCAGCACCGCGTCATGCGCCAGGATATTGCCCAGCGCCAGCATGCCCGGCCCCTGCACCGCACCAAAACTGGGTTTGACCCGCGCGCCATGGAAGAAGGCGGTGGCGCCGCTGCGGTCCATCACGCCGATCTGCCGCCAGCCGTGATCGGGGGTGGAGGCAACGAGCGCCGCCACCGTTTCCGCCGCCGTGCAGCCCGAGGCCAGCAGCGCCACCCCGCGCGGCCCCAGCCGTGGGTCGGTGCGGTGCTGGGTGGCCACAGCGCCGATGCCGGCCCGGGCCCAAGGCACCCGCGCCCCCACGCCAAAGCCCGAGGTGGTGGTGGCCACGCCGAATTGGCCGCTGCGCGGGCAATGACCGATGACGGAGAAGGTCATGGCATCCACCCCAGGCTGAGCGGCGTGATGCTCTCGCCATCGCGGCCGAGATAGTCACGATCCTTCGCATTGCGCAGGGCGCGGGCCTGGGATTCCATCAGAATTCCCGCCGCCTCGCCCACATCCAGCCTTGTGGGGCGGCCATGGGCGAAGACTGTCTCACCGCCCACGATCACCCGCTTCACCGCGCGGTCGGCAGCGTGGTGCACCAGGGAGCGCAGCGGGTCGCGCGCCGGCATCATCATCGGGTGGGCGCAATCCACTAGCACGAGATCCGCCGCCATGCCCGGCGCCAGACGGCCCAGATCCGGCCGACCCAGCGCATCGGCGCCGCCCGCCGTTGCGGCATGGAAGACCATGGCGGTATCGGCCGCTGCCAAATCCCGCCGCGCATTGCGGGCGAGGATGATGGCGAGGCGCATTTCCTCGATGAGATTATGCGGCGCGCAATCCGTGCCCATCCCCATCCGCACCCCGCGCGCACGGTAAGAACCGAAATCCTTCAAATGCTCGCCATAGCGGGCGAAGGGGGTGGGGCAATGCGCCACCGCCACGCCATGTTCGGCCAGCAGCCCGAGGTCACTGCGCGAATGCCAGCCGATGGAGGGGTGCTCATCGAGAAAAATGCAATGCCCCAGCACCGTGGTGGGCGAGAGCAGGCCTATCTCGGCCGCCCATTGGATGGGCGTGCGATTGTGCCGGCGGATGATCTCGCGGACCTCCACCACGGCCTGGGCGATATGGGTGGTGAAGGGGCGGCCGGTGGCGCGGGCCAGGGCGGCCGCCTCGCGCAAAAGCTCCTCCTCCACCGTGTCGATCTGGGCGGGAAAGACAATGGCGGAGAGTTTGCCGGAAGCCTCGGCCTCGGCCTCATCCATCAAGGCCTGGGCGGCGGCGAAACCGCGCTGGCCGGCCTGCGCATCCCAACTCCATGTAACGGTTTGCGGCGCACTCATGCCCCAGCGCGCCGAGGCGAAGCCGGGGCCGGCCCAGACCCGCAGGCCGCTATCACGCATGACCCGCAGCCAGGCCGGAAAGGGCGCCGATAGATCCACCAGCGAGGTGACGCCAGCGGCCATCAATTCGGCATAGGCCAGGCGCATTGCCGCCTCCCGCCCCGCCTCATCGAGCCCATAGGCCTGACTGCGTTCGAACAGCCCGCACATTTGCTGCTCCCGCACGCCGTGATCCTCCCGCACCCCGCGCATGCCCGGCTCGGTGGTGGGGTGGGAGTGGATATTCACGAGGCCGGGCAGCACCAGCATGCCCGCGGCGTCGATCACCTCGCCATCAAAGGGGGCGGCGGCATGGGGCGTGATGGAGGTGATCTGGCCACCTTCCAGCAGGATATCGCGGCCACGGGCATAGGCATGGGCCTGGCCATCCCACAGGACGGACCAGGCGGCATTTCGGATGAGGGTGCGCATGGGGTGAAGCTTGTCGCCGCCGCGCCCCCCGCGCAAGCTCACCCCTCGGCGGTGATGTTGGCGCGGCGCACCACCTCGCGCCACAGCACCAATTCGCGCGCCTGAAACTGCGCCAGCTCCTCGGGTGAGCCGCCCATCGGCTCCAACCCATTGCGGTCCAGCGCCGCCATGGTCTCGGGCTGCGCGAGCGCCGCGTTGAGCACGGCATTCAGCCGCTGGGTGATGGAAGCGGGCAGGCGGGGTGGCGCATAGATCGCCCACCAGGCCTCGATATTGATCCCCGGCAGCCCAGCTTCGGCGAAGGTGGGCACGGCGGGCAGCAGCGGGCTGCGCGCCGCGCCAGTAATGCCCAGGCCCAGAATCGTGCCGGCCTCAATATGCGGCCGGACGAATTGGGTGTGGTAGAACATCGCATCCAACGTGCCGCTCAGCAGGTCGGTCACCGCCCTACCACCATCACGATAGGGCACATGGGTGACGGCCACGCCGGTGGCCTCGCTCAGCAGCGCCTGGGCCAGAAGGCCCGCCGTTCCGGTGCCCGATGTGCCGATGGAGAGCGGCCGGCTGCGCGCCAGGGCCAGAAATCCCGCCATATCCCGCACGCCCAGCTGCGGCCGCACCACCAGCAGCATCTTGGTCTTGGTATGAGCGATGATAGGCGTGAAATCCCGCGCCGGATCATAGGGCAGGTTGGGCATGAGATGCGGGTTCACCGCATGGGTGCCAATGGTGCCCAGCAGCAGCGTCGCGCCATCGGCTGGCGATTGCGCCACATGCTGCGAGCCGATGGTGCCACCCGCCCCGGCGCGATTATCCACCACCACAACGGCCCCACCCAGCCCTGCAGCGATCTGCCCCGCGATCAGCCGGCCCAGAATATCGGTGGAGGTGCCGCCGGCGAAGGGCACAACAAGGCGGATCGGCCGATCTGGCCAGGCGGGTTGCGCGAGGGCGGGCAAGGCCAGGCCGGTGGCAAGCAGTGAGCGGCGCTTCATGGCGCGGTATCCTCCCCAGAATCTGTCCCAAGGCTGGCACAGCCCATCCGGTCCGCGCAACGCAGCGCCCGGCACAAAACCTCAGGCCGTCTCTTCCTCACGCAGCGCCAGCACCTTGTCCACACGCCGTCCATCCATATCCAGCACCTCAAAGCGCCAGCCGGACCAGACGATGCGGTCCCCCTCCTTCGGCAGCCTCCCCAGCAGCGCCAGCATCAGCCCGCCCACGGTGTGATAAGTGCCGGCATGCGGCAATTCGGGCAGGTCGAGCCGGGCGCGCAACTCGTCAGAGGCCATCATGCCATCGAGCAGCAGCGAGCCATCATGGCGCACCAGCGTGCCGGGCTTGGGCGATTCCAGCGCCGGGCCCAACTCACCCACAATCGCCTCCAGCAGGTCCGAGGCGGTGACCACGCCCTCGAAGCTGCCATATTCATCCAGCACCAAGGCGAGGCCGATGCGGTCGGTGCGCAGGCGCTCCAGCGCGTCCAGCGCGGTCAGGCTATCGGGCAGCACGATGGGCTGGCGGAGCAGGGGGGCCAGGGACAGGTTATGCGCGCCACCCGAACCGGCCTCCAGCATCTGGTCCAACAAATCCTTGGCGATGACCACGCCCACCACATGGTCCACGCTGGCATCGGCGACGATGAAGCGCGTCACATCATGCGCCCGCAGGGCCGCCGCAATATCATGCGGCGCGGCATTGCGGTCCAGCCAGGCGACTTCGGTGCGCGGTGTCATCAGCGCGCGCACTGGCTTATCGGCCAGGCGGAGTACGCGCTCGATCATGTGCCGCTCCTCGGATTCCAATGCCCCGGTCTCCACGCTTTCGGCGACGACGGCCTTCACCTCCTCTTCCGTCACGCCCTGATCGGCCGGCTTGTTGAGCCGCAGGCTGAGCAGGATGACCGCGGTGAGCGAGGAGAGCACCCAAACGAAAGGCGCCGTCGAGCGCGATAGCCAGGCGATGGGGCGCGAGACCATGATGGCGATGGTCTCAGGGTCACGCAGCGCCACCTGTTTGGGCACCAATTCGCCCAGCACGAGATTGAGCGCGGTGATCAGCACCACGACAAGGGTGAAGGCGATCTCATGCGCGAAGCTACCCAGCATGGGCATGCCATCCAGCGCATCGCCCAGAGGGCCTGCGATGGCGCTGCCGCCGAAGACGCCTGCGACGATACCCACCATGGTGATGCCCACCTGCACCGTTGGCAGGAAGCGCTGCGGGTCATCCTGCAGCGCCAGCGCCGCGATGGCGCCGGGGCTGCCGCGCCGGGCAATGGCCTGCAGCCGCGTCTTGCGCGAGGAGACGATGGCCAATTCGCTCATCGCGAAAATGCCATTCAGCCCGACCAGCAGCAGTATCGTCAGAATTTCGAAACCAATGCCCATTGCGGTGTTCTAGCAGGCTGCTGAAAAACGAATAGCGAGGGGAAACAAGATCGAGGGGCAAAGCCCTTTCGCTCTTTCTCCCCCGCCAACACTGTGGTCCAGACTGCATCTGGTCGCATGGTATCGCGCGTCCTGTGCGATGGCAGTCTCTGCGGCCGCTGGCATCATACGTCTATGCCTTTGGCGCCGATCTCACCGCCGCCTGTGCCCTGGCCAGAGCCTCCCGCAGGGCCTCTTCGCGCGTTTCATCGAAGGAACTGCGCAGGATCACCCCGCCCGAGGCCGCCAATGCCGCCACCACCTTATCCGTCGTCATCTTGCGGATCAGCAGAAACAGCGCGGCATGGCCGGCATCGAGCGCCTTGGCGGCTTCCTTCATGAAGGCATCATCGATCCCCAGATCGGTCATCTTGCCGCCCAACGCGCCCGAGGCCGCACCCAGCGCGGCACCGGCCAGCGGCATCAGCACCACGAGCCCGATCAGCGAGCCCCAGAGCGCGCCCGAGACCGCACCCGCCGCCACAGGCTCGAATAATTGGTTCAACTTGACCTGGCCATCGGGCTGCTTCACCGCGACCACGGCATCGCCCAATTCGATCAGATATTCGCGCTGTAGCCCCAGCAGCCTGGCGCGCACCGCCTCGGCTTCGCTCTCGGTCGGATAGGCGATGACAAGAAGGTCGGACATGGTGGTGGCATCCTCTGTTGTGAGGGTGTAACGCCCGCCTGCCCCGAATGTTGCCGCCATTCCCAGGCATGCGCATGCCGCGCGATACCGGCCTCGACCAAGGCGAGGATACCAGGCCCCCCGCCCCCCGCCCCCCCACCCGCCCCTCCACCCGCCCCTCCATCCGCCCCTCCACCCGCCCCTCCACCCGCCCCCTGGGCGCCCCTCGGGCGCGCCTCCGCCTTCGCGCCTAGGGGCGGGCCGCAGGCCATGCCGTGCGGCTTGTAAGGCCGGGCTGCGGCTTGTATCGCCGCCTCATGCAGCCCCCCACCAGCGCCCCCAACACCGCCGCCCCCTGGTGGCGCCGTGGCGTGCTCAATGGCGTGCTGCTGGGCAGCCTGGCGATGGGCACCGTCATCGCGCTGAATTACTCCGAAATTCCCGGCCTCACCCGCATCCTGGCCGATCTGCCGCTGGCGGTGGCGATTTCGGCGGCGGTGCATATGCTGCAAATCTTCTTCACCGCGCTGGCCTGGCGGGCCCTGCTGCCGCCCGAGCAGCGGCCCGCCATCGCCACCATGATGGCGCTGCGCTGGTATCGTGAGGCGGCCAATGCCCTGCTGCCCGCCGGTGCCATTCTGGGCCAGGCGGCGGCGGCGCGGCTGCTGGCCAGGCAGGGAGTGCCCGGCAATATGGCTGGCGCCACCGCCACGGTGGACATCACGCTGGAGGCGGTGAGCCAGCTTTTCTTCACCCTGGCCGGCATCGCCCTGCTGCTGGCGGGGCGCGAGACGGGCGGCCTCGCAGGCTTTGCCCTGGCGGGGCTGGGCATTGCCCTCGCCGGGGCTGCGGCCATGGTGGCGGTGCAGCGCCGCCTGCCGCTCAGCCTCATCGAACGCGGCCTCGCCCGGCTGTCGCGCCGCTGGCCCGCCATCCGGCCGGATGCCATTCGCGACTTTCAGGCCGCCATCCTCGCCCTGCACGCCAATTGGCCCCGCCTGGCCGCCGCCATGCTGTTCCACACCATCTCCTGGGTGCTGGGGGCGGTGGAAATCGCCGGCGTGCTCTGGCTGCTGGGCCACCCTATCACCCTCGCCGATGCGCTGGTGGTCGAGGCGCTGGCCCAGGCGCTGCGGAATGTTGGTTTTCTTCTCCCCGGCGCCCTGGCGGTGCAGGAGGGGGCGATCATCGGCGCGGCCGCTCTGGTGGGGGTTCCGGCCTCGGCAGCCCTGGCCGTGGCGCTGGTTCGCCGCTCGCGCGAGGTTGTGTTCAGCCTGCCCGGGCTGCTGGCCTGGCAGCGCGCCGAGAGCCGCCCATCCGCATGACTTTTCTCCGCCGCCATGCTGTTCTCGCCATATGAGACACATTGCCCTTCTGATTCTGCTCCTGGCCACCGGCTGTGCGGAGCGCTGGACCCGCCCCGGCGTCAGCGAAGCACAGGCCGATGCCGCGAATGCCCAATGCGGCCACCAGGCCGCGATGGCGGTGCCCCCCGCCATGATCCGCCGCCTCGCCGCCCCCGCGCGCGTCGAGCGTCACCGCGACTGCCGCCGTGATGGTTACAGGGAATACTGCACCGTCACCGAGCGCTTCATCCCCGAGCGCTGGGAGGATGTGGACATGAACGCCAATGCCCGTGACGGCTGGCGCCGCCAATGCATGGTCTCCCAGGGTTTCGCCTTCCAGGGTTATCGCCCATTGCGGGTGGAGTAGAACCGCTTCTCGCTTGGCCCCGCTTATTACTTGGCCCCGCTTATCACTTGGCTTTGCCGGCGAGTTCGGGCAACACCGCCCCAGATTTGAAGGATTCCCGCATGACGGCGACCCGTTCCGGCCTGATGGACCTACTCAGCCTCGTGCCCAGCGGTGGCCCGGCCATCCTCAATGCTTCTGTCACCAACCTGTGCAACGCCACCTGCGACTTCTGCAATTTCGCCCATGACAAGGGCTTCGTGACCGACCGCCGCTCGATGGACGCCACGCGCTTCGCCGAATCCCTGGCGCTGATGAAGGCGCAGGCCAATCTCCGCTTCGTGACCTTCATGGGTGGCGAGCCCTTGCTGCACCCGCGCATCGCCGAGATGATGCAAACAGCCACCGATATGGGCGTGCAGCCCACCATGGTGACCAATGGCTGGCTGCTGCCCGGCAAGCTCGACGCCCTCGCCGCCACCTCCATTTCCACCATCTTCATCTCGATCGACAGCGAAGATGCCTCCGCGCATGAGAAGAACCGCGGCCTCAAGGGCGTGTGCGAGCGCATTCGCGAGAGCACTACCCGCATGGCGGCGCTCGGCATCACGCCCATTGCCTCTGTCGCGATGACCCGGCTGGTGACGGATTACCGGGCGCTGGGGCATTTCCTGAAGGAACTCGGCTTTGCCGCCGTCACCTTCTCCTACCCCCGGCGGGCGGCGCTGGGCTCATCCTCCCTCGTCTGGTCCGAGGATAGTGACCTGGTGGATATGTCCAATGCCGAGCTGCTGGCCGCCTTCGATGGCGTGGAGCAGACCCGCGAGGTCATCCCCGTGCATAATCCGCGCCAGGGCATCGCCGATATGCGCCGGCGCCTGACCGGCGAGGGTGAGCGCTTCACCTGCCATGCCGGTTACAAATATTTCTACATGGATTGGAATTACGATCTGTGGCGCTGCGAGGATTGGAAGGCGCCGATCTGCCGGGTCTGGGACTTCACGCCCGACAAGATGATGCGTGACCCCTGCCAGGCCTGCACCACCGATTGCTACCGTGACGCCTCGATCATGCTGCATTTCTCGGTAGCACTGGGTGACAGCTTCGCCCGGCTGAAGGAGGGGCGCATTGGCGCCGCCCTCGGTGCGCTGGCCGATAAGCGCAATCTGGGCTCCATCGCCGCCGTCATCGGCCATGGCAAGCGGCTGAAGGGGCTTGTGGGCGCCGGATAAGCCCCCTCCCGCGCGCTCAATCGCCCGGCCGCACCCCGGCCGATTGCACGATCACCCGATACTTCTCCAATTCCGCGGCCCAGAAGGCTGCGAAATCGGAGCGG
>NZ_JBBARU010000070.1:0-18250 GCF_040399605.1 Rhodovarius sp.
AGGTGCAGGAAACTAAGTTTCCTGCTGGGGTGCTCGAGGGGCAAAGCCCCTCGAACTTGTTTTTTGTTATCCGTTGTTCAGCCACCAAATGGAGAATAGCCCATGATATTCACCCGTCGGGTTCTTGCGGCGCTGCCGCTGGCTGGGCCTGTGCTGGCGCAGGGTTTTCCCAGCCAGCCCATTCGCTTGGTTACGCCTTATCCGCCTGGTGGGGGCACTGACACGGTGGCCAGGATGTTGTTGCCGCATCTTGTGGCGCAGCTCGGCCAGACCATCATCGTGGAGAATCGCGGTGGTGCGGGTGGGGCGATTGGTGCGGGTGAGGTGGCGCGTGCGGCTGGTAATGGCCATACGCTGCTGCTTGATGCGATGGGCCATGTGGTCAATCCCAGCCTCATGCCGAATTTGCCCTTTGATTATGCAACGGCTTTTACGCCGATCACCCAGCTTACCTTGCAGCCGCAAATGCTGGTGGTGCCGCAGGCCTCGCCTTTTGCCACGTTGGGGGCATTGATCGAGGCGGCGCGGGCGCGGCCGGGGGTGTTCAATTTTGCCTCCTCGGGCAATGGCACGGGCGCGCATCTGGCCATGGTGGCATTGAGCCGGGCGGCGGGTATTGAGGTGGTGCATGTGCCTTATCGTGGCGGCGGGCCGGCGATGACGGATTTGCTGGCGGGCAATGTCAGCATGGCCTTTGCTTCGGTGGCGGCGGCCAGCGCGCATGTGCAATCGGGCCGGCTGCGGGCGCTGGGGGCGGCGGGGCCGCGGGAAATCCCGGCGCTGCCGGGGATGCGGCCCATTGCCGAGCAGGGTTTTCCCGGCTTTGACTGGGATGAGTGGAATGGTTTGTGGACCACCGCGGGTGCGCCGCGCGGCGCGGTGGCGCGGCTGCATGCCGCCACCGTTTTTGCCCTGGCCCAGCCCGATGTGCGCGCCCGCATGGCGGGGATTGGCATTGTGCCGCTGGGGACTGGCGAGGCGGATTTCGCCGCCTTTGTCGCCGCCCAGCGGGAGCGCGCGGCCCAGTTGATCCGGGCGGCGAATATCACCCTGGGCTGAGGGTTATTTCACCGAGGAAAAGCCGGTGGGCTGCAGGATGGCGTTGCTGACATTGGCCACGATCGGGCCATCGGCCTCGGTCTGCGCGCGCTTTTCGATCCATTCCGGATCGGCCTGGAAGGCGGCCCATTTCGCATCGCGCTCAGCGAGCGATTCCCATTCCAGCAGGTAATGCAGATCGAGATTGGATTCGCCGATCACCGTGGTCCAGAAGCCGGCCTGGCGGATGCCATGGCGCTCCCAGATTTTGAGCGTGATGGTCTGGAAGCGGTTGAGCAGTGCCGGCAGGCGGCCGGGCACGCAGCGATAGATGCGAAGTTCGTGGATCATTGTCTTGGCTTTCAGCTTTTGGGGATGAAGGAAGCGGCCTGCCGGTCGTAAGCGGCATAGCCCAGGGTTTCGCGGAATTGCGCCTCCGGCAGGGCGCTCTCGGCGGCCGAGGCGCCGCCGCGCATTGCGGCGAGGCCGGCCATCATGCCGCCGATCGCCGGCGAGAGCATGGCGGTGGGGAAGGTTGCGATCTTGAAGCCGAGGGCTGCGGCCTTCACCTGGTCTGGCGTTGCGCGGGCGCCGCCGGGGGAGAGCACGGCAAAGCTGGGCTTGCCGGCGGCGGCGGCGACGGCGCGGTGAATCTCGGCCTCATCGGCTGGGCTGTCGAGGAAGAGGATATCGGCACCTTCCTCGGCAAAGATGCGGATGCGCGCCTCTGCCTCGTCAATGCCCAAGGTGGGGCGGCAATCGGTGCGGGCGAGGATGAGAATGCCGCTCTCCTTGGCGGCTTGCACGGCGGCGCGGATTTTCATCCGCGCTTCCTCGCGCGGCAGGCAGGGCTTGCCGGCGGCGGTGAGGGCGCGGGGTGTGATCTTGTCCTCGATCAGGATGGCGGCGGCGCCGGCCAGGCCATAGGCGGCGACGGTGCGTTGGACATTCATCGCATTGCCATAGCCATGGTCGCCATCGGCCAGCAGCAGCGTCTGTGGTGCGGCGCGACGGGCCATGGTGAAGCTGTCGAACATCTCGCCGAAGGAGATCAGGTCAAGATCAGGCCCGCCGAGGCGGCTGCCGGCGACGCAGGAGCCGGAGAGGAAGGCGGTGGGGAAGCCGGCCTCGGCGGCGAGGCGGGCGCTCAGCCCATCCCAAATGGCGGGCATGAGAACAAGGCCCGGTTGGGCCAGCAATGCGCGCATGCGCTCGGGAGGGGTCATCTTGTGTCCTTCAGGCGTTTCCTGGGCTCCAGCCTAAGCGGGTTCATGGCGCGCCACCAAGCCCCCGGGGGCTTGACCGAAGGCGGGGCCGGGGTGCCCGATGCGGGCAAAAGGGAGATTAGACGAGATGTTCAGCCGCATGCTGCTCACGGCACTTTGCGTGGCTCTGGGCCTGGCCGCGCCGGTGGCGGCGCAGGAGGCATTTCCCAGCCGGCCCATCCAGCTCATCAACCCCTATCAGCCGGGCGGTGCCACTGATTTGATGGCCCGGGCCTTGGCCGCGGCCATGGCGCCGCTGCTGGGCCAGCCCATGGTGGTGGTCAATCGCGATGGCGCGGCCGGTGGTGTGGGCTCGCTGATGGCGGCGCGCGCGGCGCCCGATGGCCACACCTTGCTCTTCGCGCCCGCCCTGGTGCTCTCGGTGCTGCCGGTGACGCAGCCCAATTCCGGCCTCAGCCGTGATGCGCTGCGCCCGGTCTGCCAGACATTTTCCAATGCCCAGGCCATTGCGGTGCGCCATGATAGCCGCTTTCGCAATCTGGGTGATGTGGTGGCGGCGGCGCGTGCGGCGCCGGGCAGCGTTACCTATGGCACGCTGGGCATCGCCTCCATCCCGCATCTGGCCATGGTGCAATGGCTGCAGGCGGCGGGGATTGAACTCGCCCATGTGCCCTATCGCGGCGATGGGCCGGTGATGGCGGATACGCTGGCGGGGCGGATTGATCTGGCGGCCATCGTGCTGGCCTCGGCCTCCGGGCGGACGGATATGCGCCTGCTCGCGGTGTTTGATACGGCGCGCAACCCGGCCTTCCCTGATGTGCCGACCGCCATTGAACAGGGTTTTGCGGTGGCGCCGACCAGCTTTGGCGGGGTGTTCGCACCCGCCGCCACGCCGGCCGAGCGGCTGGCGGTGCTAGAGGCAGCCTGCGCCCGCGCGGCATTGGGTGAGGGCTATGCCGCCGCCGCGCGCCGCGCCTTGCAGCCTGAGGCCTATCACCTGGGCGCTGCGGATTTCGGCACCCGCCTGGCGGGGGATATTGCGCAAAAGGCGCGGCTGCTGGGCGGGATCAATTTGGCGCAGTAGCGTAGCCGGCCATTGCCGCGAGATTGTCACATTGGCCGCGTTTCATTGCCGGGGAGACTGGGTTAGGTGGCTTCCCATGGCAGCAATTCCTACCATGATGGCGGCAAGCCCAGCCTGGCGCAGCGCCGCCATGGGCGGCACAACCGGATATCCCCATGCCGAATGACCCCAGCTTTACCGCCCCTGGCCGCTTCTGGAAGGGCAATATCCACACCCATTCCACCCGCTCCGACGGGATGCGCGATGCGGCGGATGTTTGCGCCACCTATCGCGATGCGGGTTATGATTTCCTCGCCCTTACCGACCATTTCCTGGCCAAATTCGGCTTTCCCATTGTGGATACCCGCCCGTTCCGCACGCCTGGCTTCACCACGATCCTTGGTGCCGAGCTGCATGCGCCTTCCACCGCCTTGGGGGAGATTTGGCATATTCTGGCCGTGGGCCTGCCCGCCGATTTCGCGCAGCCCGCGTCGGGCGAGAGCGGCCCACAACTGGCTGCCCGGGCCATTGAGGCCGGCGCCTTCGTCGCCATCCCCCATCCTGGCTGGTATGCGCTGAGCACCGAGGATGCCAATACCATCCCCGGCGCCCATGCGGTGGAGGTTTATAACCACACCTCGCAGCTGCGCACGGAGCGCGGCGATGGCGTTTACCTCGCCGATCAATTGCTGGCGCAAGGGCGGCGGATCAACCTCATCGCCGTGGATGACGCCCATTTCGCCTGCGCTGATGCCTTTGGTGGCTGGGTGATGGTCAAGGCCGAGCGCAATGAGCCTGAGGCGCTGCTCGCCGCCCTCAAGGCGGGGCATTTTTACGCGACCCAAGGGCCGCTGATTCATCACATTGCCTGGGGGGAGGAGGAGGTGGAGGTCACCTGCTCGCCCGCTGCCGCCGTGATGGTGTTGGGCCGGGGTTCGCGCGCCGTGCAATCCGTCGGTGCCATTCAAACCCGGGTGAGCCTGAAGCTGGCGGCCTTGCGCGCCGCCGGGCCTTTCGCCCGCATTGTCATTGCCGATGAACAAGGCCGCCGCGCCTGGTCCAATCCGGCGTATTTCTGAACCTGAAGGAGAGCCCCATGTCCGAGGCGAGTACTCACCCGATCGTGGTGGAAATCCAGGCCCTGCTCGAGGGCCGCGCCGAGGGGCGCTATGGGTTGAGTTTCATCAACCAGCAGCAGCACGCCTTGCAGGCGGCCTGGCTGGCCGAGAAGGATGGGCTCGGCGATGCCATGATCGCGGCCTCGCTGCTGCATGATATTGGCCATCTGGTGCATAATCTGGGCGATAACCCCGCCGATGCGGGCATTGATGATGAGCATGAATTGCTTGGCCATGCCTGGCTGGTGCAGCATTTCGGCCCCGAGGTGACGGAGCCGGTCCGGCTGCATGTGGCGGCCAAGCGTTACCTCTGCGCGGCGGAGGCGGATTACTTCGCCAAGCTCTCGCCCGACAGCGTGAAGAGCCTTTCGCTGCAAGGCGGGCCGATGTCGGCCGAGGAATTGGCGGCCTTCGAGGCCGGCCCCTATAGCGCCGCGGCGGTGCAATTGCGCCGCTATGATGAACAGGCGAAGGTGAAGGGCCTGCAAACCCCCGATGTGGCGCATTTCATGCCTGCCGTGGCGCGCAGCTTGCGGGGGTAATGGGCTTTCAGCGCTGGGGCTGCAGCACCACCCGGCCCACGCCCTGGCGGGCGGTCAGCTGCGCCATGGCCTCGCGGAATTGCGCGAGGGGATAGCGCCCGCTCACCTCGGGGCGCAGCAGCCCAGCTTGCCACCATTCCACCAATTGGTCCCACATTGCGCGCACGCGCGGGGCATGGTGCAGCCTGTTGTCGCCGGGTGACCAGCCGATATAACTGCCCCAGTTGAGGCCGGCGACGGCGATATTCTTCAGCAGCAGGATATTGGCCGGCACAGTTGGAATGCCGCCCGCCGCATAGCCCACCGTGACCAGCGTGCCGCCATCGCCCAGGCATCGCAGGCTTTCTTCGAAGAGCGAGCCGCCCAGCACATCCAGCACACAGGCCACACCCGCACCGCCGGTGATCGCCAAGACCGCCTCGCGGAAGGGGGCATCGGAGGGAAGCACTGCCTGAGCACCGCGGGCCAGCAGCATGGGGTGTTTGGCGAGCCCGGCACGGGCGATGACCCGCGCGCCCAGCGCATGCGCCACCTCAACGCCCGCCAGCCCCACGCCACCGCCCGCGCCATGCACCAGCACCCAATCGCCGCTTCCCACCCGCCCGCGCCACATCAGGGCCGAGGCGGCGGTGGGATAGCTGATTGGCATGGCCACCGCCGCCTCCAGCGGCAGCCCGTCAGGGATGGGGGTGACATGGATGGCATCGGCCACCGCCTCCTCCGCCATGCCGCCCCAATCCAGCACGGCAAAGACCCGGGTGCCGGGGGCGATCGCCACACCCTCAGCCGCCTCGATGACGGTTCCTGTCACCTCGGTGCCTGGTACGAAGGGCAGGGGTGGGCGGCGCTGATATTTTCCTGCAACCACCAACTGGGTGGCGAAAGAGATTCCGGCGGCTTCGACCCTGATGCGCAGGCTGCCCGGGCGCAGTTCGGGCGGGGGGATGTCTTTCAGTTCGAGGGCGGAGAAGTCGCGCCAGGATTCGCACAGAACCGCGCGCATTATTCGGCCCTGATCCCGGCTTCGCGTACCAGCCTGGCGTATCGCTCATTCTCGCGCGCGGCGAAGCGGGCAAATGTCTCGGGTGGCTGGCCGCCGGGGATGGCACCCAGCGCGCCGAGCCGGGCCATGGTCTCGGGGTGGCGCAGGGCAGCGGCCACGGCGTGATGCATGGCGCCCACAATGGCGGGTGCGGTGCGCGCTGGCGCCCAGATGCCATACCAGGTGGTGATCTCGTAATCGGGGAAGCCGGCCTCGCGCATCGTGGGCAGGTTGGGGAAGGCGGGCACCCGCTCATCGGTGCTGACCGCAAGGGCGCGCAGCCGCCCCTCGCGCACCAGATCAGCGCTGCTGGCCATGCTGTCGAACATCAGCCCCACCTGGCCTGAGACCAGATCGGGCAGCGCCTGGCCGCTGCCGCGATAGGGGATATGCTGCAAATCCAGGCCCGATTGCAGGCGGAACATCTCGCCCGCCAGATGTGGGGCCCCACCATTGGAGGAGGAGGCGTAGCTGCGCGCCGCCGGGTTTTGCCGCAGCCAGGCCACCAGCCCCGCCACATCGCGCGCGGGTGACGAGACGGGCACGACCAGGATGAGCGGCACGGCGGCGATCATCGTCACCGGCGCGAAATCAGCCATGGCGTCGAAAGGCAGGCGGACCATATGCGGGACAATGACACGGGCTGAGGCATTGACCAGAAAGGTCGAGCCATCCGCTGCCGCGCGGGCCACCGCCTCGGCGCCGATGGAGCCACCCGCGCCGGCACGGTTTTCGGCCACGAAGGGCTGGCCCAGATCCAGGGTGAGGCGCTGGGCGACGATGCGGCCCAGAATATCGGTCGGCCCGCCGGGGGGGTAGGGGATAAGCATCCGCACCGGGCGGCTGGGCCATTGGGGCTGCGCCAGGGCGGGGCTTGCCAAAGCCAGGGCCAGCGCGGCGCGACGTGTGCTATGCATCGACGGGTCTTCCCAAACGTCCTGTTAGCGTCAGGATAGGCCGGAAGAATGGGAGAAAGCCATGCAGCCTCGCAGCCAAATCGCGCAAAGGTGCCGCCGATGAGCCACCGCAACGCCCAGGGGCTGGCCATGAGCGTGGGCTCGGCCGAGGCCGCGCAGGCCTTTGATGCCCTGACCGAGGCTTTCCTCAAATACCGGCTGGATGCGCCGCTCAAACTCAAAGCGGCGCTGACGCTCGACCCCGCTGCGCCGATGCCCCATGTCATGAAGGGTAGCTTTGCCCTTTTGGCCTATAAGGCGGCGGCTCTGCCGGCCGCGCAGGCCGCTGCCCAGCATGCTGCGGGCCTGGCCTGCAACCCGCGTGAGGCGATGCATGTGGCCGCGCTGCAAGCCTGGGCTAGCCAGGATATGGAGCAGGCCCTGGCGGTGTGGGAGGCCATTCTGGCCGAATACCCGCATGACCTCATCGCCTTCCGCCTGCATCATTTTGCCTCCTTTTGGATGGGCCGGGCGCCGGCGATGCGTGACATGGCGGAGCGCGCCTTCCGCCAATGGCAGCCGGGGATGCCCGGCTATGGCAGCATGCTGGCCTGCCGGGCCTTTGCCGCCGAGGAATGCGGCGATTACGCCACCGCCGAATATGCCGGCCGCGCTGCCGTGGGCCTGGACCCGGCTGATCTTTGGGCGATTCACGCCGTTGCCCATACGCTCGAAATGCAGGGGCGCCGGCAGGAAGGGGTGGATTGGGTGGAGGGGCTGCGGCCGCATTTCACCGGCACCAATAATATCCGCCACCATGTGCTCTGGCACCAGGCGATGTATCACCTGGAATTGGGCGACCATGCCAGCGTGCTGCGGCTTTATGATGAGGGGTTTCGGGACCTCGCCTCCGAGGTGACCCTGATGCAGCCCGATCTTTACATCGACTGCCAGAATGCCGCCTCCATGCTGTTTCGCCTGGGCCGGCAGGGGGTGGATGTGGGCGAGCGCTGGGTGGAATTGGCCGATAAGGCCGAGGCGAGGATCGGCGATACGCTCTCGGCCTTCACCCTGCCGCATTGGATGATGGCGCTGGCCGCAACAGGGCGCTTCGCCGCGGGGCAGCGCCTGCTGGAGAGTGTGCAGGCCGCGGCGGCGGGCAATAACACCCAAAGCCGGATTTTGCGTGAGGCCGCGCTGCCGGTTTGCGCGGCCATTTTGCGCCACGCGCAGGGTGCGCCTGGGGAGGCTGTGGCGCTGATGCGCCCGGCGCTGGGTTCTATGCCGCAGCTCGGCGGCAGCCACGCCCAGCAGGATGTGCTGGAGCAGTTTTTCCTCACCGCCGCGCGCGATGCCGATGACATCGCCGCCCAGCGCCTCTTGCTGGAGCGTGTGGCCGGGCGCCACCCGCTGCCGCCGCAGCGCCGGGTTGGCTATGCGGCGGCGGCCCATTCCATCGGCCACTGAACGCGCGGGGGTTATTCGGCGCGGATGCCTGCCGCCTCGGCCACGCGGCGCCAGGTGGGGATATCCTCGGCCAGGCGGGCGGCGAGTTGCTCGGGTGGGGAGAGGCGGGGGATGGCGCCCAAATCCGCCAGCCGGGCCTGGAATGAGGCATCCTGGCCGATCACCGCCAAGGCGGCGCTGAGCCGGCTGAGAATGGCGGCGGGCAGGCCCGGTGGGCCTGCGAGTGCGAACCAATTGGGGGCGACATAGCCCGGGACCGCCTCATGGGCTGCTGGCACATCGGGCAGGCTGGGGATGCGCCCTTGCGTGGTGACGGCGAGGATGCGGGCGCGGCCATCGCGATGCGCCGGCAGGGTCTCCACGGTGGAGGCGAAGACAATGTCGATATCGCGCGACAGCAGCGCATTCATCGCAACCGAAGCGCCGCGATAGGGCACATGGGTGAGCACCACCCCCGCCATGGCGGCGAAGAGCGCGCCGGAGAGATGGTTGGAAGAGCCTATGCCGCTGGTGCCATAGGTGATGGCGCCGGCCTCGGCGCGGGCGGCGCGCAGCAAGGCCGCCAGATCAACCAATGGCCCGCCGGGGCGGGCGACGATGGTGGTGGCGATATCGGCCACCAGGCTGACCGGGGTGAGATCCTGCCGCGGGTCCAGCCCGCCATGGGGATGCATGGCCGGCCAGATGGCCAGTGAGGAGGAGGTGATCACGAAGGCGGTGCCATCGGGGGGGCTGGTGGCCACCTGGCGCAGCCCCAGGCTGCCGCCGGCACCGGCGCGGTTTTCGATCAGCACCGGCTGGCCCAGCAGGTCGCGCAGGCGTTCGGCCAGCAGCCGCGCCACCACATCCACCGGCCCGCCGGGGGTGAAGGGCACGATGAGCCGGATGGGGCGGCTTGGCCAATCCTGCGCCAGGGCCGGCGCTGCCAGCAGCAGGGCGGGCAGGGTGCGCCGCCTCAGAGGGCTGACCAAAAAAACCATGTCATCTCCTTAAAGCTGGTATCAGGCCAGGACACGAAAGGCGGCGAGAAACGCTGCCACATCAGCCTCGTCATTATAGACATGCGGGCTGATGCGCAGCCGCCCCAGCCGGGGCGCGACATGGATTTGTCGCTCGGCCAGCGCCTCGATCAAGCCAGGGCGCATGCCGCCGGGGAAGCCCAGGCTGAGCACATGCGGCGCGCGGGTGGCGGGCGGGGGTAGTTCCACACCGCTGCCAGCCAGCCCCTCGGCCAGCAGGCCGTTCAGCCAGCTCAGCCGGGCGCTGATCGCGGCTGTGCCCCACTCTGCCATCAATTCCATGCCGACCGATGCCATTTCCAGGCCAATCACATGGTCCCGCTCGCCCATATCGAAGCGCTGGGCGCCATCGGTGAAGCCCAGATCAGCCATATAGGGCGTGGTTTCGGAGGAGACGCGGCGGCGGGATGAGCCGGTCTGCTCCAGCGGCACGCCATCCTGCCAGCGGCGGGCGATATAAAGGAAGGCCCGGCCATAGGGCCCGAGCACCCATTTATAGGTTGGGAAGATCAGGATATCCGGGTCCAGCGCCACGACATCGAGCGGCAGCACCCCCGCATGATGCGTGGCATCGACCAGCAGCATCGCGCCCGCCGCCCGCTGCGCCTGGGCCACGGCCGCGAGATCGATCAGCCCACCATCCGCCCAATGCACCGAGGAGATGGAGACCAGCGCGAGCGGCGCTGCTCCGGGCCGGGCGATGGCCTCCAGCAAGGTTGCCGTCCAATCGCCATTGGCTGGCCGCGCCACGCTCTCCACCACGTAGCCGCCGCGTGGCGCATGTTGCAGCCATTCCAGCACCGGCGAGGAGTGATCATCACCCAGGACCAGCACCCGGCTGCCAGCAGGAATGGGCAGGATGCGCCCGGCCATCGCCACGCCATAGGAAATTGAGGGGATGAGCGCGATATCCTCGGCGGCCGCGCCGATGAGCCGTGCGGCGGCGTTGCGGGCACGGCTGCATTGCCCGGCGATATGCGCCCCGGTGATGGACCAGGGCTGCGCCTTGCGGGCGATGCCGGCACGCCCTGCCTCCTGCACCGCGCGCGGCAGAGGGCTCCAGGATGCGGCATTGAGGTAGGCGACATCGCGGGGGATGTCGAATTCATCGCGCTGGCAGGCGAGCATCTGGGGGTCCTTGATCGCAGGCTAGGCAGTCTGCGTCCGGCTGGGCTGTCGGGCAACCATGCTGGCGGTGAGGTATTGTGATACGTCATGTCCAGCGCGGGCTGCGGATGGGTGGGGAGAAGATCGAGGGGCTTTGCCCCTTGAGCACCCCAGCAAGAAACTTAGTTTCCTGCACCTTCGTTAGATTGTTGATATTAAGAATTATTTAAGCTTCAAGCAGGCCGCTGTCTCGGCCTTATCTTGGCTTCTGCAGCGAGCCTGGCGCATGGCAGAGCACGCGGCGGCCAGGCGCGATTTCGACCAGCGGTGGTGGTTCGGCGCAGATTGGCCGTGCCACCGGGCAGCGGGCGCGAAAGGCGCAGCCCTGCGGCAGGCGCAGCGAGGAGGGCGGCTCCCCACCCAGCACGATGCGGCGCTGGCCGGGCTCGGGCACGGCTGAGAGCAAGGCCACGGTGTAGGGATGGGCGGGGGTGGCGAAAAGCTCCGCCGCCGGCGCTTCTTCGACGAAGCGGCCTGAATACATCACCGCCACCCGGTCACAAAACGCCCGCACCACTGCCAGATCATGGGCGATGAAGAGGAATGCCAGGCCAAGGCGGGCGCGCAATTCCAGCATCAGATTGAGCACCTGCGCCTGGACATTCACATCAAGGGCGGAGACCGGTTCATCGGCCACGATCAGTGCCGGATCGAGCGCCAATGCCCGGGCGATGGAAATGCGCTGGCGCTGGCCGCCGGAGAATTCATGCGGGAAGCGCGCGGCCCAGGCGGGGTTGAGGCCCACCATGTCGAGCAAAGCGGCCACGCGTTCTTCCGGCGCGGCATGGCCATGCACGCGCAGCGGTTCGGCCAGGATTTGCCCCACCCGCATGCGTGGGTTGAGCGAGGCAAAGGGGTCCTGGAATACCATTTGCAGCCTGGGCCGCAGCGCCCGCAGCGCCTCGCCGCCTAGAGCGGTGATGTCCTGGCCCTGAAAGCGGATATTGCCGGCATTGGGGGCATGCAGCCGGGTGATCAGCCGGGCCAGGGTGGATTTGCCGCAGCCGCTTTCGCCCACAATGCCCAGGCTCTCGCCTCGCGCCACCTGCAGTGACACGCCGTTCACAGCATGCACCAGCTCAGGCTTGGCGAAGAGGGATTTTCGCGGCAGGGGGAAGTGCTTGATGAGGTCGCTTGCCTCCAAAAGCGGTGCTTCGGCCTCGGTGGCGCGTGGCGGTGCGGCGGCGGCTGGCAGGCTGTGGGGGGGCAATTGGCGGCCATCCATCGTCACCCAGCAGCGCACCGACCGGCCGGGTGCGATTTCGGTGAGTGGCGGATGCTCGGCGTCGCAGCGCGCGATGCGATGGGCGCAGCGGGGGGCAAAGCGGCAGCCCCGGGGCATGGCCAGCGGATCAGGTGGCATGCCCTCGATGCTGGGCAGGCGCGCGGTAACCGGCGTGTCCAGCCGCGGCACGGCATGGGCCAGGGCCCAGGCATAGGGGTGGCGGGGGTCGGCCAGCACCTCGGCGGTGGGGCCGGTTTCCACCACCTCGCCGGCATACATCACGGCGATGCGGCGGCAGAGGCTGCCGATCACGCCCAGATCATGGCTGATGAGCATGATGGCGGTGCCGAATTTTTCGTTCAGCCCGGCCATAAGGTCGAGAATCTGCGCCTGGATGGTGACGTCGAGCGCGGTGGTCGGCTCATCGGCAATCAGCAGCGAGGGCTCATTGGCCATGCCGATGGCGAGCATCACCCGCTGGCGCATGCCGCCAGAGAATTGATGCGGGAAGGCCGCCGCCGCGCGCTCGGGGGAGGCCACACCCATGCGGCGCAGCAGGTCGATACCATGGCGGCGGGCGGCCGGCGGGGCCATGCGGCCATGCGCCACGACATGCTCACTCACCTGGGGGAGGATGCGCAGCACCGGGTTCAGCCCCGTGAGGGAATCCTGGAACACCATGGCGGCGCTGGCGCCGCGCCAATCGGCCAATTCCGATTGCGACATGGCCAACACGTCGCGGCCTTCGAACAGCACCTGGCCGGCCTCGATCCTGGCCGGTGGCTCGAGCAGGCGCATGATCGATTGCGCGGTGACGGATTTGCCCGAGCCGCTTTCGCCGACAATGCCCAGCGTCTCGCCGCGTGCGATGGTGAAGCTGACGCCATCCACCGCGCGCACCGGCCCACGATCAGTGTGGAAGACGGTGACAAGGTCACGGATGTCGAGAATGGCGGTCATCGCTGGGCTTTCGGGTCGAGCCAGTCACGCAAGCCATCGCCAAGAAAATTGAAGCCGATGACAACGGTGAGGATGGCCAAGCCAGGGAAGGTGGCCACCCACCATTGCTCCACCAATTCGCGCCCTTCGGAGACCATGGAGCCCCATTCGGCGGCGGGTGGCACCACACCCAGGCCAAGGAAGGAGAGGCCGGCGAAGGTGAGGATGGCGATACCCAGATCAAGCGTGCAGAGCACCGCTATGGGGCCGAAGATATTGGGCAGGATGTGGCGCAAGAGGATACGCTTTTGCGGCAGGCCCAGCACCGTCGCGGCCTCGACATATTCCTGGCTGCGCTGGACGAGAGCGAGGCTGCGCGCGAGGCGGGCATATTTCGGCCACCACACCACCAGCATGGCGATGATGGTGTTGGTGGTGCCAATGCCCAGGGCGGCGGCCAGCGCCAAGGCCAGGATGATGGGCGGGAAGCAGAGCACGAGATCGGTCAGCCGCATCAGCGCCTCCTCGCCCCAGCCGCGCAGCCAGGCGGCGAGAATGCCAATGGCGGTGCCAATCCCCGCGCCCAGCAGCACGACGGAAAACCCCGCCAGCAGCGAGATGCGCGCGCCATGCAGCAGGCGTGACAGTACATCGCGGCCCAGAATATCCGTGCCCAGCCAATGCGCGGCGGAGGGCAGCAAAAGCCGCTGGGTGACATCCACCGCATTGGGCGGATAGGGCGAAATCCAGGGTGCGAGCAGCGCCACCAGCAGCCAGGCCAGCACGATGGCAGCCCCCGCCCATGCCAGGCCATAGCGGCGCAGCCGCCGCCGCATCCGGCTGGCCGGCAGGGGTATTGCCGCGCTCAACGCCGCACCCGCGGGTCGAGCACGGCATAGGATAGGTCCACCAGCAGGTTGACCAGCAGATAAGTTGCCGAAACCACCAAGGTGATGCCCATGATCGCCGGGAAATCCAGCGCGGCGGCGGAGCGGAAAGTGTAGCGGCCAAGGCCGGGCCAGGCGAAGATCGTCTCCGTCATCACCGCCCCGGTCAGCAGATTGGCATAGGCGAGGCCACCCAGCGTCACCACCGGCACCAGCGCATTGCGCAGCGCGTGGCGGAGGATCACCACCCTCTCGCGCAACCCCTTGGCGCGGGCGACGCGGACATAATCCTGCTGCAGGCAATCGAGCATGGCGGCGCGGGTGGTGCGGGTGATGAGCCCGAGCGTGGCAGCGGCCAGCACGATGGCGGGCAAGATGAGATGCGCCAGGGTATCGGCAAAGCCCTCCCAATCCCCCGCCCAGGCGGTGTCGAAGAGGAAAAAACCACTCGGGCCCTCGGGGGGGAAGGCAATCGGGTCGAGCCGCCCCGGCCCCGGCGCCCAACCCAGCCAGCCATAGAAGATGGCCAGCATGATGAAGGCCAGCCAGAAGGTGGGGGCTGAGACACCCACCAGCGACAGCACCCGCGCCAGCGCATCGATCCAACTGTCACGCCAGATGGCGGCGGCAATGCCGAGGGGGATGCCCAAGGCGAGGGCCATGACGAAGGAGATGGTGGCGAGTTCCACCGTGGCGGGGGCGAATTGCACGATATCCTCCAGCACCGGCCGGCGGGTGGCGATGGATTGCCCCAGATCGCCATGCAGCAGCCCGCGCAGAAAAATGCCGTAACGCTCCCATAGCGGCAGATCGAGGCCCCATTTCGCCCGCCATTGCGCCACCACCACAGGGTCAGAGGCCAGGATATCGCCGAGTTGCGCCAGCACCGGGTCGCCGGGGACGAAATTGGAAATGAGGAAGACCACCAGGCTTGCGAAAAGCGCCATGGCAACAGCTGATATCAGGCGCAGCGCAATGTAACCCGGCAAGCGGATGTTCCCCTTCGTGGGTTGATATGCTGCACTTGTTGCAACACGAGAAGCAAGGGCGGCAAAGCAATGAGCGGAGCAGACAGGGCAGGGCGGATGAGGGTTTATCTCAGCCATGGGAGCCTCTCCTTCCCCGGCTATTTTGGTGAGCGCGCGCTGGCCGCGCTGCGCGAGCATGCCGATGTCGTGCGTAACCCCGGGGTTGAGGAATTGCGCGACGAAGCCCTCGCGGCCGCCGCTGCGGGTTGCGATGCCATCATCGCCTATCGCGGCAGCCCCGGCACGGCGGCGACCTTTGCGGCCGCGCCCCAGCTCAAGGCCTTTCTGCGCTGTGCGGTGGATATCAGCACGGTGGATGTGACGGCGGCCTCTGAGCGGGGGATTTTGGTGACGCAGGCCACGCCGGGTTTTGTCGATGCGGTGGTGGAGTTGGGAGTTGGTTTTATGGTGGATCTGGCGCGGGGCGTGAGCCGCTCGGTGCTGGAATACCGTGCCGGAGGGGTGGCGCAGCCGCGGCCGGGCTTGCAGCTTTCGGGCGCGACCTTGGGGCTGGTGGGGTATGGCCGCATCGCCCGGCGCATGGCCGAGGTGGCGCGCGCCTTGGGCATGGGGGTGCTGGCCTATGACCCGCATGGCGGCACCCATTCCCTGGCCGAGGTGCTGTCGGGGGCGGATATCGTGATCTGCCTGGCGCTCTCCACGCCGCAAACCCGGCATATGATGGGCGCTGAGGCCTTTGCCGCCATGCGACGTGGGGCTTTTTTCATCAACCTCTCGCGCGGCGAGTTGATTGATGAGGCGGCACTCGAGGCGGCCCTGGATTCAGGCCATCTGGCCGGTGCGGCGATGGATGTGGGCAGCGCGCCTGACCAGATGCCGCTGCCCCGCCTCGCGGCAAGGCCAGATGTGATCGCAACCCCGCATATTGGTGGGCTGACGCCGGCCGCGGCCGAGCATCAGGCGATGGACACCGTCCGCCAGGTTGCGGCGCTGGCGGCGGGGCGGCTCCCTGATGGCGCGGTGAATGCCGCCCAGGCGTATCGGCTGTTCAAGCCGGCCTGACGCGCCCCATCTCAAGCTGCCAACCCGCTGCCGTCAGCGGGAAGGCGCCGAGCGCATTGCGCACCGCGATTTGATAATTCGGCTGGAACAGCACGAAGTGATGCGCCGCATCCACCACGCCGCGCTGCCACTCCACCCATAGCGCCGCGGCGCGCTCGAGATTTTGCTCCTCCGAGGCGCGCTGCACGAGGGCGGGCAATTCCGGCGGCACCGTCCAATGCACCCGCCGCGCCACCCGCTCCACAATGGCCGAGGCCCATAGGTCGTTCGAGACGGCGGGCGGGTTCCAGAAGGTCAGCACCGCGCCGGCCTGGCGGCCCTGGGTGAAGAGGGTGCGCAGATTGACCTGATCCATCGGGTTGAGCCGCACGCGAATGCCCACCCGCGCCAGGTCTGCCTGCAGCTTCTGCGCCAGCACCTGATAGGTGATGCCCGCCACGGCTGCATTGCCATAGGCGATTTCCATCTCGAAGCCCTGGGCGAAGCCGGCGGTGTTGAGCAGCGCCCGCGCCCGGTCGAGATCCTGGTTGAAGCCTATCTGGCGGGCGATGGCCTCCGTGCTGCCATTGACGCCAATGGGCAGGAAATGCGCCGGGCGCTGCGCCGCGCCGCCCAGCATGCTGCCCAGGATACTGTCATAATCGATGGCGTGGCCGATGGCGTGGCGGACCTCTTTCTTCGCCAATGCGGGGTTGGCGGCGGCATTCTCGGTCACCGCCATATAGACGAAATCGAGGCTGGGCATGCGCTCGATGCGAACCGCCGCATCGGCGCGCAGCGTGCTGATCTGCTCGGGGATGAGGTTGAAGGCGGCGGCGATATCGCCACGGCGCACCGCGAGCAACTGCGCCGCGCTATCCGACAAATGGCGGATCACCACACGCTCATAGGGCGAAGCCGCGCCCCAGTAATGCGGATTGCGCTGCAACAGGATCTGGTTGTTGCGCTCCCAGCGCAGCAGGCGGAAGGGGCCGGTGCCGGCGGAATTGCCGTTCAGCCAATCCGTCGCGCGGTCGGTCTCTTTGGCGGCCGGGGCGACCACGCCGCCCTGGGCCACCACCACCGCCTTTTCCATGATGCCGCAGCCGGGATTGGCCAGAATGGGCAGGATGGGCGCATTGGGCGCGTTGAGGATGAAATCGACGGTCTGGGGGTCCACCACCTCCACCCGATCCACCGCCTTGATGTATTGCTGGGTTTGTTCGCGCATGTTGAGGATGCGGTCGAAGGTGAATTTCACATCCTCGGCCGTCATCACATTGCCGGTGGAGAATTTCACCCCCGCGCGCAGGGTGAAGCGCCAGCCGCGCCCATCGGGGGTGCGGGCCCAGGCGGTGGCGAGGGAAGGGCGGACATTCACATAATCGCCCGGCTCGAGCGTGAGCAGGCTGTCATAGACCGCAGCCAGCGTCATTGGCGGCGTGTATTGCGCCTGGCGCACGGGGTCGAGGGTTACGGTATCGCTGATATCAATGCCGATGACGAGAACACCGCCGCGCGCCTGGGCCCTGGCTCCGGCGGGAATGGCGGCGGCCGAGCAGCCGAGAATTTGTGCCAGGCTGCGGCGGCCAAGTGCGGTTGTTGTCATGGGCGTGTTCCTTTCTGATCCTTGTGGCGGATCGTTGCGCAGGCAGCCTAGGACGCATCGGAGGCAGTATGGAAGAGGCAAAGCCGCAGCCTTCACAGCCTTGGGATATGCAGCCCGCCATCGATATGGAAAGCGTCACCGGTGCTGAAGGGCAGGGCACCGGAGGCCAGCAGCGCCACCGCGCGGCCGATATCATCAGGCTCGCCCCAGCGGCGTATCGGCGATAACCCGGCCTCGATCCGCTTTGTATAAGCCTCGGCCACCGGGGCGGTCAGTTCAGTGCGGATCACGCCGGGGCGGATGTCATGCACCGCGATCCCATCCTCAGCCAGACGCAGCGCGAAGATTTTTGCGACCATCGCGGTTGCGGATTTTGAGGCGGCGTATTCCGCCCGGTCGGGCGAGGCGAGAAAGGCATTGGCCGAAGAAATGAAGCTGATGCTGCGCGCAGCACGCTGGGGCGCGCCCTCTGCCACCATCCGCCGCGCCACCGCCTGGGCCAGAAAGAAACTGGCCCGGGTATTGATGGCAAAGCAACGATCCCAGGATTGGGGCGAGACATCCAGCACATCACCGCGCTGCATGGCGCCCACACCGGCATTGCAGACCAGGCATTCCAAACCGCCAAACGCAGCCCAGGCGGAGGCGACCAGAGGCGCGTGCTGCTCAAGCAAAGCAAGATCGGCCATCAGCACATGGAAGCGGCCACCGGCCGCGCTGACCGCCCGGGCGGTTTCGGCCATGCCATCCTGGGCGATATCAGTGCCGACGATGTCAAAGCCCGCCGACGCAAGGGAGGTGGCAATCGCCCGGCCGATACCGCGGCGGGCGCCGGTGACCAACGCCGCCGGGCGCTGCGTGTCTTTGGGCATATTTGTGTCTCTCCCTGGGTGATTGCGGCTTGCTGCGCTGGGCAGTTCTGCTGGCGGAGGGGAAGAGCGAAAGGGCTTTGCCCTCTCGCGCTCTCCCACCAGGAAAATGA
>NZ_JBBARU010000071.1:0-17923 GCF_040399605.1 Rhodovarius sp.
GCCATCGCCCTGGCCGCCATCGTCATCTTCTGGATCAATGAGTCCTGAGCCTAGGGCGGCCGCCATTCCTGCATGCCATGTTTTGCCGCCGGGCGGGGGGTAGGTTGAGACGGTTAAGCCGACCATGGCGCGAACCGCCGGCTGCAGAAAGGCTCGCGGTGCTTCCCAGGCTGGTGAAAGACGAATAGCGAAGGGAAAAAGATCGAGGGTCTTTGCCCCTCAAGCACCCCAGCAGGGTCGACATGTATGTCGACGAGTTTCCTGCACCTTCATTATGTTGTTGATATACAAAATTATTCAAAGGTCCAGGAAAATCAATTTCCTGGTGGGAAAGCGCGAAAGGGCTTTGCCCTTTCGCGCTTTCCCTCTTTCCTCCGCCATCAGCCGGTCTCAGCATACGCGAAGCAAAACCACCGCATCGGCCATGCTGTCGCGGGCGTCAGGGCGGTGTGAGCTTGGCTCCCGCAGCGCTGCCCCATAGCGCCGGCTCGCCCAGAATTTCAGCGAGGCGCACGCCCAGCGCCTCCAAGGCCGCCGCACCTTTTTCCGGGCTTGCCCGCCGCGCATCGCCCACCACGCCGGTGGGCGTCATGTCAAAGAAGCTGCGGCGGAAATACAGCGCGCGCGGCTGTGCCGCCGGGCGGTGGGCATGCGGCCCAAAGGCCTCGGCCAGGCGCTCCATCCGCACCGTGCCTTGCGTCACATGCATCATCATCGCCGTCTCCGCCTCGCAGGCATGCATGAGGCCGGGCTGGTCTTCCAAAATGCCCTCAAATACCTCTGGCGCCACCAGCCAATAGGTGCCGCCGGCCACCTGGCAACCGGGGTGCTCATTGCCGATCTCGGTCACCGCCACGCCAATCGCCTCGGTATTGCCGCCATGGGCGTTGAGCAGCATAAGCCGGGTGAAACCATGGCGGAACACGCTGCGGGCGATGGAGCGCAGCACGGCCAGAAACACCGGCTGGTCCAGCGTGATGGTGCCGCCGAATTGCATGTGATGCTCGGCCAAGCCATGCCAGACCACCGGCAGCACCACCACGGGCTTTCCTGCCGCCATCAGCTTCTCGGCGGTGCGCGCCGCCACCGCCTCGCCCAGATAGGTATCGGTGCCAGTGGCCAAATGCGGGCCATGCTGCTCGAGCGAGGCCACGGGCAGTATCACCAGCGTGTCCTGGCCTGCTGCCGCACGCAGTTCGGGCGCGGTCATCCGCGCCCAGAGAATTTCTCTCATGCCGTCTCTCCTTGGGCTGGCCACAGCCGACAACACCCTACAGCCAGGGTCAATCGGCGCGCAGGCCATTGGCCCGCACAACCACGACAATGGGCAGCAGCGCCCCCAGTTGGCCCAATACCCCCGCCCAGGCCGGGCAGAACTTGACCGCCGCCACCGCTGTGCCAAGGATCAGCCAATGATCCTGCTCATCGACAATTACGACAGCTTCACCTTCAACCTCTACCACTTCCTGGGTGATCTGGGCGTGGCAGTCGAGGTGCGGCGCAATGATGCGCTCTCGGTGCAGGATGTCATGGCCATGCGCCCCGATGCCGTGCTGCTCTCGCCCGGCCCCTGCACCCCCAATGAGGCTGGCATCTGCCTGCCGCTCGTCGCCGCCGCCGCCGAGACAAAGCTACCGCTGATGGGCGTCTGCCTCGGTCATCAGGCCATCGGCCAGGCCTTTGGCGGCACCGTGTTGCGCGCGCCGGAGCCGGTGCATGGCAAGGTGTGGGATATTGAGCATGAGGGCAGCGATCTTTTCGCCGGCCTGCCCTCCCCCTTCCGCGCCACCCGCTACCATTCGCTGGTGGTCGAGCGTGCAACGCTGCCCGAATGCCTGCGGGTGAGCGCCACCACCGCCGATGGGCTCATCATGGGCATGGCGCATCGCGAATTGCCGATCTGGGGCGTGCAATTCCACCCCGAAAGCATCGCCTCCGAGCATGGCCACGCCATTTTGGAGAATTTCATCCGCCTCGCCGGCGCGCGAGCGCCGGCATGAACGGCCTCAAGCCCATCCTCGCCCGCCTCGCCGCTGGCGAGCATTTGGCCGAGAGCGAGGCCGAGGCCGCCTTTGGCGTGATCATGGCCGGTGAGGCGACGCCGGCGCAAATCGCCGGGCTGCTGATGGCCATGCGGGTGCGCGGCGAGACAGTGGCCGAGATGACCGGCGCGGTGCGCGCGATGCGCGCGCGGATGATCGCCATCGAAGCACCGCCGGAGGCGATGGATATCGTCGGCACCGGCGGCGATGCCTCGGGCAGCCTGAATATTTCCACCGCCACCGCCATGGTCGTGGCCGGCTGCGGCGTGCCCGTGGCCAAGCATGGCAACCGGGCCCTCTCCTCCAAATCGGGCGCGGCCGATGCGCTCAGCGCGCTGGGCATCAACATGGAAACCCCCATCGAGCGCCTGCCCGCCGTGCTGGCCGAGGCGGGCATGGTGTTCCTGCTCGCCCCGCGCCACCACGCCGCACTGCGCCATGCCGGCGGCGCGCGGGTGGAGCTTGGCACCCGCACCATTTTCAACCTGCTGGGCCCCCTGGCCAACCCAGCCCGCGTCACCCGCCAGCTCACCGGCGCCTTCTCGCGCGATTGGCTGCGGCCCATGGCTGAGGCGCTCTCCCGCCTGGGCACCACGCATGCCTGGGTTGTGCATGGCCAGGGGCTCGATGAACTCGCACTCAGCGGCCCCTCCCATGTGGTGGAGCTGCGGCAGGGGATGATACGCGAATTCACCATATCCCCAGCCGATGCCGGGCTGGCGGAAGCCCCGCCCGAGGCCATTCGCGGCGGCGAGCCGGCCGAAAACGCCGCCGCCCTGCTGGCCCTGCTGCAGGGCGCGCCCGGCGCCTATCGGGATATCGTGCGCCTCAATGCCGCGGCAGCCCTTGTGGTGGCCGGGCGCTGCACCGATTTACAGGCCGGCGCTGAACGCGCCGCCCACAGCATTGATAGCGGGGCGGCTCTCGGAGTATTGCAGCGCCTCCAGAAGGCCACCTCCCCCGCATGAACGCCCCTGCCATCATTCTCCCCACCGCCTTGCCGGACACCCTCGCACGCATCCTTGAGGATAAGCGCGCCGAGGTGACATCCCGCATGGCCGCGCACCCCATGGCCGAAATGGAGCGCGCGGCGCGCGATGCCGGCCCCACGCGCGATTTCGTCGGCGCCCTCTGCACCGCCGTCTCCGAAGGCAGCACCGGGCTGATCGCCGAGATCAAGCGCAAATCGCCCTCAGGCGGGCTCATCCGGCCGGATTTTGACCCTGCCGCCATCGCCCGCTCCTATGAGCGTGCCGGCGCCAAATGCCTCTCGGTGCTCACCGATGAGATCTGGTTCGGCACCACCCCCGCCGACCTCAAAGCCGCCCGCGCCGCCTGCCAGCTTCCCGTGCTGCGCAAGGATTTCATGATCCATCCCTGGCAGGTCTTCGAGGCGCGGGCGATGGGGGCGGATTGCATCCTGCTGATCATGGCCGCCCTGACCGACGCCATGGCCAATGAGCTGGAAGAACTGGCCCGCAGCCTCGACCTCGCCATTCTGCTCGAAGCGCATGACGAGCGCGAGCTGGAACGGGCCTTGGGGCTGGACGCACGCTTGGTTGGCATCAACAACCGCGACCTGCGCACGCTCCAAACCGATATCACCACCACCGAGCGCCTCGCACCACTGGTGCCGGCTGAAAAGCTGCCAGTGGCCGAAAGCGGCCTGCGCAGCGCCGATGACCTGCGCCGCATGGCCGAGGCCGGCGCGCGCTGCGTGCTGGTGGGTGAACATCTGCTGCGCGAGCCTGATATTGAGGCCGCGACGCGGGCATTTCTGGGGCAATGAGCCTCACCCATTTCGATGCCCAGGGGCGGGCCGCCATGGTCGATGTCTCGGCCAAGGAAGAGACCGCCCGGGTGGCCACCGCACGCGGGCGAATCGTGATGGCCCCCGCTACCCTGGCACTCATCGAGGCCGGCCAGGTCGGAAAGGGCGACGTCCTGGGCGTGGCAAGGCTCGCCGGCATCATGGCGGCCAAGCGAACCGCTGATCTGATCCCGCTCTGCCATCCGCTGGCGCTCTCGAAGGTGACGGTGGACCTCACCCCCGCCGCCCCCGATTCGGTGGAGATTGAGGCCACGGTCAAGCTGGTGGGCCGCACCGGGGTGGAGATGGAAGCGCTCACCGCCGTCACCATCGCAGCGCTCACGGTCTATGACATGTGCAAGGCGGCCGATCGGAGCATGCGCATCGAGGATATCCGCCTGGTGCTGAAGGAAGGCGGCAAGTCCGGCCGCTACGAGAGCGCCTGATGCAAAGCGTCGAGGCGGCACGCGCGCGCATCCTGGCCGCCCTCTCGGCCACCCCGCCCGAGACGGTGGCGCTGGCCGAGGCTGCCGGCCGGGTGCTGGCCCGCCCGGTGGCGGCCAGGCTCACCCAGCCACCCTCCGCCGTCTCCGCTATGGATGGCTATGCGCTGCGTGCCGCCGATGCGCCGGTGGGTGCCAGGCTGCGCGTGGTGGGCGAGGCCCCGGCCGGCCATCCCTTTGCGGGCCATCTGGGCCCGGGTGAGGCCGTGCGCATCTTCACCGGCGCCTTCATCCCCCAGGGCGCCGACAGTATCCTGCTGCAGGAGGACGCCACCGCCGAGGCCGGAACAGTCCTGGTGCGTGAGACCCTCACCCCGGGCCGCTGGGTGCGCCCCGCAGGCTTGGATTTCTCCACCGGCGAGAGCCTGCTGCAGGCCGGGCGCAAGCTGACCGCGCGCGATATCGGCCTCGCCGCCGCGGCCAATCACCCCTGGCTCACCGTGCATCGCCGCCCGCGCATTGGCATCCTTGCCACCGGTGACGAAATCGCTCTGCCCGGTGACCCGCTGCCCATGGGCGGCATTGTCAGCTCCAATGCCCATGCCCTGGCGGCGATGCTGCGCGCCGCGGGCGCCGAGGCGGTGATTCTGCCCATCGCCCCAGATGATGCCGATGCCATCGCCACCCTGGCCCAGGGCGCGCGGGGCTGCGACATGCTGGTCACAACCGGCGGCGCCAGCGTGGGTGACCATGACCTGGTACAAAAAGCGCTCATCCCGGGCGGTTTCGCCCTCGATTTCTGGAAAATCGCCATGCGCCCCGGCAAGCCGCTGATCTGGGGCCGGCTGGGCGAAACCCCCATGCTCGGCCTGCCAGGCAATCCCGTCTCGGCACTCGTCTGCGCCGTGGTGTTCCTGCTGCCTTCGGTTTCGGTGATGGCAGGCCTGCCCGCCGCCGCCACGCCAAGCGAGGCCGCGCTCACCGGCGCCGATCTGGCAGCCAATGACCAGCGCGAGGATTATCTGCGCTGCAGGCTTGATGGCGAGGTAGCGACGCCGTTTTCCCGGCAGGACAGTTCCATGCTCAAGACCCTGGCGCGGGCCGATGCGCTATTGATCCGCGCACCGCACGCCGCCGCTCTGCTGGCGGGAAGTGCCGTGCGCATTATTCGACTATCGGCCCTGGGGGTCTGATCAGCGCATCGGCAAAATAAGAACATCTCAAGCACAAACTGCTTTACAGCCGATGAGAACCTTACTAGAACAACCATCAGATTCCCGGTTTGTTCGGCAGTCGGCCCGCAGAAGGTCTGAGGTTGATGCTCACGCGTAAACAGCACGAATTGCTGATGTACATCCACAAGCATCTCAACGAGACCGGCTTTTCGCCGTCCTTCGAGGAGATGAAGGATGCGCTGAAGCTGAAGTCCAAATCAGGCATCCATCGGCTGATCACAGCGCTGGAGGAGCGCAATTTCCTTGCCCGCCGCGCCCATCGTGCCCGGGCGCTGGAGGTGCTGCGCCTGCCGGAAGATATGGCGCCGCGCCGCCAGCCGCGCATACCCGCCGATGCCCCGGCCCCGCCCAGCAACGTCATCGCCGCCAATTTCACCCGGGCGGCAAAGCCGGCCGAGCCTGCCCCGCCCGAGACCATTTCCCTGCCCCTCTTCGGTAAGATCGCCGCTGGCGTGCCGATCGAGGCGCTGCGCGATGCCGGGACCAATGTCGATGTGGCGGCCTCCATGCTCGGCATTGGCGAACATTACGCCCTCGAGGTGGCCGGCGATTCGATGCAGGATGCCGGCATTCTCGATGGTGACACAGTGGTCATCCGCCGCGGCGAAACGGCGGAAAATGGCGCCATTGTCGTGGCCTTGGTCGATGAGAATGAGGTGACACTAAAGCGGTTGTGGAAGCGCGGCGCCACCGTGGCGCTGGAACCGGCCAATAAGGCCTATGAAACCCGCATCTTCGGCCCCGACCGGGTGCAGGTGCAGGGCAAGCTGGTGGGGCTGCTGCGGAAATACCATTGATGCGCGGCCTGCTCCTCGCGGCGCTGCTGCTGGCGCTGCCCGCCCGCGCCCAGGCGCCCTATTCGGGGGCAGAATGGGGCAGGCTTGCCACCCCCACCCCAGGTGCGACGCGCATTATAGGCGGCACCGGGCTGGGCTGCATCGCCGGGGCCGCGCAATTGCCGGCCGAGGGCGCAGGCTTTGAAGCCGTGCGGCGCTATCGCAACCGCCATTGGGGCTCGCCCCATCTCGTTGCCTTTCTTACCGACCTGGCAGGCCAGGCCCGCGCCGCCGGTTTTCCGCCACTGCTGATTGGCGATATGTCGCAGCCGCGCGGCGGGCCAATGTCCTCCGGCCATGCCAGCCACCAAAACGGGCTGGATGCCGATATTTGGCTCGATCTGCGCGGCCTGCCCGCCGGCAGCCGCGCCTGGGCCGAGGGCGAGGGCCCGCCGGTTCTGGTGCTGCCCGATGAAACCGAGGTGGACCCCAGCCGCTTCACCCCCAACCATGCAAGGCTGATCCGCCTCGCCGTCAGCCAGCCCGGGGTGGATCGCATTTTGGTCAATCACGGCATCAAGCGCAGCCTGTGCCGGATGCATCGCGGCGAGCCCTGGCTGCGCCGGGTGCGACCATGGCGTGGGCATGACAGCCACATGCATGTGCGGCTGCGCTGCCCCGCCGGGCAGACGGATTGCCAGGATATCGCTCCCCCACCGCCGGGCGATGGCTGCGATGCCAGCCTCGATTGGTGGCTGAGCGAGGAGGCGCGCAACCCGCCGCGCCGCCCGCCGCCGCCCGCGCCCATCATGCCCGCTTCCTGCGGGCCGGTCTTTTCAGCGCGGTAGAATCGCCTCCAGGCTGGTCCGCACCACCGCCGCGAAAGGCCCGGGCGCTGCCAGCCCCGCCTCCAGCGCCGGGAAATCAGCCCGGCTCTCCACCTTCAGCACCGGCATGCCAAAGGCCTGGCACCACAGCGCCATATCCGGATTGACCAGATCCGTGCCGCTGACCGCGCCGGGATGGGCGCGCTCCTGGTGAATGCGGATGGAGCCATAGCTGCCATTATCGCTCAGCAGCAGCTTGATGGCCGCCCCGCGCGCCTGCGCCACCGCCAATTCCTGCCCCGTCATCAAGGCACCGCCATCGCCCATCGCGCAAATCACCTGCCGGCCGGGAAAGCGCAGCGCCGCCGCCACCGCCGCAGGCATGCCACAGCCCATGGCGCCCGATTGGCTGGGCATCAGCCATTGCCCCGGCTTCCAGGCCACCTTGCGGTAAAACGGTGCGGCAAAGGTGCCGGCATCGAGGGTGACAATGGCATCATCCGCCGCCACCCGCCCCACCAGCGCCGCAATCTCGGAAAACGCCAGCCCATCCGGCCAATCCCGCTGTTCCAGCCGGCAATCAGCCACATGGATCGCCCGCAACCGCGCATTCCACCCAGCGCGCCCGGCCGGCGGCGGCCCGGGCGGCGCCGGCATGGCGGCCAGCAGCGCATCGGCATCGGCATCCAGCGCCAGATCGGCCGGAAAATCCCAGTTCAGCCGGCCGACATCGCGGCAGACATGGATCAGACGCTGGCCGGGTGCAGGCCAGGAATAGCCCTGGGTTGTGATGTCATGCAGCCGCGTGCCCAGCGCCAGCACCAGATCAGCCTCGGCAAAGGCCTGGCGCTGCGCATCGGGGTTGCGCAGCCCCATATCGCCAACATAAAGCGGGTGATCATTGGGAAACAGCGATTGCCGGCGGAAACTGACGGCGACCGGTACATCCCACGCCTCGGCAAAGCGGCGCAGCGCCGCTTGCCGACCCCCGGTGTGATCCTCAAGCCCGTGTCCCACGAGCAAAATCGGCCGCTCAGCCCGGGCCAGCATGGCCGCCACCGGCGCTGGGTCAGCCGGCAGTGCAGGCGGGGCGGTATAGGGCAGCACCGCAGCATCGCATGGCATCGCCAAAATATCCTCGGGCAGGCTCAACACCACCGGGCCGGGCACGCCTTGCGTCGCCATGGCCCAAGCGCGGGCGATCAGCGCCGGCACCTGGTCGGGGGTGCGCGCCTCGCCGACCCATTTCGCCAGATCGCCAAACATCCGGGCATAGTCGATTTCCTGAAAGGAGCGGCGGCGCAGGTCACGCGCCTCCACCTGGCCGATCAGCAGAATAAGCGGCACGCAATCCTGCTCGGCCGCATGCAGCGCTATGGCGGCATTGGAGGCGCCCGGCCCACGAGACACCAGCACCACCCCCGGGCGGCCGGTCAGCTTGGCATCGGCCAGCGCGGCAAAGCCCGCACCGCCCTCATGGCGCGCCACCACCAGATCAATGCCCGAGCCCTGGTCGGGACGCAGCGCGTGCAGCAGGGCGATATAGCTCTCCCCGGGCACGCACCAGGCCCGATCCACCCCCCTTTCGGACAGAAATTGTACAAGGCGGGCGGCGGCGGTGGTTTGGGTCATTGGCCGATAATCTGTCCCAGCGCGGCGCATGCGAAAAGCCCCCGGGGGGCTCAGCGTCACGCTCTGGCGGGATGTGACGTGTGGGTGTAAACGCCGTGTTGAGTTTGAGAATGCTTCGCAACAGAAAACCGCTTCACCATATATGCCCGTCCCCTCCCCGCCCCGCCTGCCGGCGCTGAGCCTCGCCGGCCTGGCGCTGGCTGCCATGGTCTGCCTGCCGCTGCTGGCGGTGCTGCTCGCGGCGGCGGTGCCGGCGGGCGCGGTCTGGGCCCATATCGCCGCCACCACCCTGCCCGAGATGCTGGGCAATTCGGCCATGCTGGCCGCTTTGGTGGCTGCCATGGCGGGCAGTGCCGGCGCACTCACCGCCTGGCTGGTCACCGCCTGCCGCTTCCCCGGCCACCGCCTGCTGGAGGTGGCGCTGCTGCTGCCGCTCGCCATGCCGGCCTATGTCTCGGCCTATGCCTATACTTGGCTGCTCGATGCGGCCGGCCCGGTGCAAAGCGCCATCCGCGCCGCCACCGGCCTCACCTGGCGGGAGATGGCCTGGTTCCCAGAAATCCGCTCCCTGAACGGCGCGGCGCTGGTGCTGGCGATGGTGCTTTATCCCTATGTCTATCTGCTCTGCCGCAATGCCTTTCTCGGCCAATCCACCTGCCTCGTGGAGGTCTCGCGCACCTTGGGCCATTCCCTGGGCCAGACCTTTCTGCGGGTGGCGCTGCCCCTCGCACGGCCCGCCCTGGCGGCGGGGCTGGGCCTGGCCTTGATGGAGGTGCTGGCCGATTTCGGCACGGTGCAGCATTTTGGCGTGCGCACCCTGACGACGGGCATTTACGAGACCTGGTTCGGCCTGGAGGATCGCGGTGCCGCCAGCCAATTGGCCGCAGCGCTGCTGGGTTGCGTGGCCATGCTGCTGCTGCTGGAGCGCCTCGCCCGCGGCGGGCGGCGCTTTCACCCCACCACCACCCGCCATGCGCCCTTCCGCCCGGTGGAACTCAAGGGGCTTGCGGGGGTGGGCGCCATGCTGGCCTGCCTGGCCCCGGTGCTGCTGGGTTTCGCCCTGCCCGCCGCCACGCTGTTGCATCTGATGTTGGAAGCGGGGGACCCGCTATCGCTGCGCGGCCTCATTCCCTTTGCCACCAATTCGCTGCTGCTCTCGGGGCTGACAGCGCTGCTCGGAGTGGCACTCGCATCCGTGCTGGCCTGGGGCGCTAGGCTGCATGGAGGTGCCGCACCACGGTGGGCGCTGCGGGTTGCCGGTTTCGGCTATGCCCTGCCCGGCAGCGTGATTGCTGTGGGCACGCTCATGCCCTTTGGCCTGTTTGACAATGCGCTGGATGGGTGGATGCGCGCGCAGCTGGGCCTATCGGTGGGGCTTTTGCTGTCTGGCAGCGTGGCGGCGCTGGTCTTTGCCTATTTGGTGCGCTTCATGGCCGTGGCGCTGGGCTCGCTGGAGAGCGGGCTGGCGCGGCTCAAGCCCTCGATGCGCGACGCCGCGCGCTCACTGGGTGCGAGCGGTGGGCGGGCGATCTGGCGGGTGGAGGTGCCGCTGGCCCGCGGCGCCATGCTCTCGGCCGCCATCCTCGTCTTTGTCGATACGATGAAGGAATTGCCGGCCACGCTGATCATCCGCCCGTTCAATTTTGATACGCTGGCGGTGCGGGTTTACACCCTTGCCTCCGATGAGCGCCTGGCCGAGGCGTCCACCGGCGCGCTGCTCATCGTGCTTGTCGGGCTGCTGCCCTTATGGGTGCTGACGCGGGCGATGCGGCGGGCTGAACCGTAAGTTTTGTCCCAGGCGGAGCGCTGGATAGCCATGCCGGGGGAAACCGCGCGGGAAAAACCCGCATAGCGGCTTGGCACGAAAAATATAAATCGCATTAATTGCTATGCGATAAATTATAAATTCATCAGACTTGGGCTGCCAAATGCGTATTGGCCAAACACGCGCTGGCCACACACGCGCTGGCCAAACACAGGCTGCATGACGGGGCATCACGATGAAAATTCAACCTCTGACGCAGACCGACAAGGACACCATCCTCGCCATGGCCCGCACACTGGCCAGCCGCTCGCTGAGCGCGGGTGGGGCGCAAACAGCCCAGCCCGCCACCCAGGCCCGCGATCAACTCGCTGAATTCGACCGCCGGCTGGAACTCATGAACCGCGAGGTCAATGCCCGGCTGGCAGAAATGTCCCATTCCATCGAGATCATGCAGCGCAAGATCGCGGGTCTTTCGGGGGATTTTCAGGCCGTGCGGGTCACCCTCGTCGAGATCGAAACGCAGCTTGAGCAGGAACATGACCATGTCATCGCATCGGTCGATACCATGCTGCAGCGCCTGATGAGCGAACTCTCCGGCCCGCTCGACAATATCGCCCTCGTCGCGAATGACACCGCGATGGTGCAGCAGGAACTCGCGCAGCTCGCCCGGCAGTTCACCACCGCCCAGGGTGGCGGCGGCCGTGTCTAAGGTCATCCAGTACCACCCAGCGATCCTCGAAGCCGACGCCATCGGCTATTCCATCACCAGCCTTCACGCGGTGCTGCGCGCCGCCGGGATTGTGAGCGAGCTTTACTGCGCCGATGACAATGCCCGCCCCTTCACCGACCTCAAACCGGTCAGTGCCCTGCTGAACCAGCCCATCCAGGATCAGCCGCCGGATACAATCATCATCCACTACTCATTCTATGATGATGTGGCGCTCCGCCTGGCACAGCTGCCCGGGCGGAAGATTATGGTCTATCACAATATCACCCCCAGCCATTTCTTTCATCGGCCGGGCATGGAGCAAATGGCCTGGCTGGGCGATGCCTGCAATGGTGCCCGCGCCCAACTCGCCGCCATGCACCATATGTTCGACATCTCCATCGGCGATTCTGATTTTAACGCTGCAGAATTGCGCCAGCTCGGCTTTCACAACGTCAGCACCATCCCGGTCTTTGTGAACACCCAATTCTTCAGTTCCGACCTGCTGGACATCGCCACCTACAACGCCATCCGTGGCCATGCCGCTACCAATATCGCCTTTATCGGCCGCTTCGTGCCCAATAAGGCGATTGAGGACGTCATCACCGTGCTAGCGCAGTACAAGCGCATGTTCGGCGCCGACATCAACCTTCACCTCATCGGCAAGATCTGGGATCAGCCCTATTTCAGCAGCCTGCTGGCCCATGGCGCGCAGCATGGCGTGCTGGACCTCATCCGCACCCATATTGCGCTCGAGCCGGTCAAGCTGAAGACCATCCTCACCGCGGCCGATGCCTTTGTCTCCATGTCGCAGCATGAGGGCTTCATGGTGCCGGTGATCGAGGCCTTCGCCGCCGGCTGCCCGGTGATCGCGCGCGCGGCCGGCGCGGTGGGTGACACCATGGGCGATGGCGGCTTCCTGCTGCCCGATGCCGATACCCAAACCGCCGCCGCGCTGGTGCGCATGCTCAGCCTCGATAGCGCGTTGCGGGCGCGCGTTATCGCCGGCCAGCGCCGCCGCGCCTTCCATTTCCGCACCGAGAACACCGCCAGGCTCTGGCTGAACACCCTCCATGGCGGTGACGGCCGCCGCAAACCCGATGGGAGAGCGCGCCCTTGAAAATCGCATTCGATGGTGGCGCCTTCCAGCAGGATATCCAGGGCGGCATCTTCACGGTCTCGGTTGGCCTGCTCAACGCGGCGGCGGCGGCGGATCCGCAATTCTGCTGCGTGCTAGTGGCCGATCCAAGGCTGGGGCCGGTGCGTGAGGCTTTGCTGGTGCAGTTGAATTTCCGCCCTGAGATCATCTATGGCGAGGTGACGGCGGCGTTTGATCCACCGCTGCGTGGCATCACCACCGATGATCCGCGCATCCGCTTTGAGATTGATGGCAGGGTCTTCACCCCCCAGGCCAATGGGCTGAGCTTCACCTATACCGGCAAGCGCCCAAGCGAGAGCTTTCATATCCGCAGCCGCGCCGCCCGCCCCAGTGACACCAGGGGCGGCCGGGACAGCCGCATGCTGGGGATTCCGCTGCGCGCCATCACCCTGCGCGACGAGGACGAAACCCGGCTGATCTCGGTGCGCGACCCGGCGCTGAGCGAAGGCTTCGAGGTGCCCGAGCCCGATTATCGCTGGACCAATGGCCGCGCCCGCATCCCCATCCATTTGCTCGCCAGCGAAGCGGAAGAGGTGACCATCAGCATCGAGATCGCCGGCACCATGACCTATCAGGTGATGGCGGGCCGCTTCGATGATCGCTACAATCAGATCATCGAAAGCCTGCGCGCGAGCGAGCGCCGCCTGCGCATCGCAGCCCTGGAAGACAGCCTGCTGGCAATGGGCGTGACAACCTATTTCGTCAATCATTTCATGCCGGTGCCGATGGAGCGGCTGCGCATCGTCAGCTTTCTGCATGATATGATCCCGGTGCTGCACAAGGGGTTTTTCATGGCCGATGCGCGGGCGAATTTCGCCCAGAACATCGCCATATTTCATCGCTCGGCGCATATCTTCGCCAATTCCGCCGCAAGCCGGGCCGATCTGATCCGCCTGGAGAAGCTGGCCCCCAACAGGGTGAGCCATATCGGCATCGATATCGCACCCGATTATCAGCCCCAACCCACGGCGACGGTGGCAAAGGTGCAGCAGGGCTTCGGCCTGGCCACCCGCCCCTATATCCTGTGCGTCGGCACGCTGGAGCCGCACAAGAACCATCTGGGCCTGCTGGTCGCCTTCGACATCGCCTTCCGCGACCACGGCTTTCCCTATGATCTGGTCGTGGTTGGCAAACCAGGCTGGGGCTTTGATGGCTTCACCCGCGCCATGGCCGAGCGTGGCATGGGCCATATCGTCCACATCCTGAGCCATGTTTCGAATGCGGAATTGGCCGCGCTCTATTCCGGCGCCTTCTTCTCGGCCTATCCCAGCCTCTATGAGGGCTTCGGCCTGCCGGTGCTGGAGGCGATGGCCTGCGGCTGCCCGGTGCTCACCTCCAACATATCCTCCATGCCCGAAATCGCCGGCGATGCCGCCATGCTGGTCAACCCGCATGATCACGCCGCCATCGCCGCCGGCCTTGTCACCATGGCCGAGGATGGCGGCATTCGCGCCATGCTGGCGGAACGCGGCCATCGCCGCCGCCGCGCCTATAGCTGGGCAGTGAGCGCGCGGAGGATGCTCGATACCCTGGCCCAGCTTGATGATGGCGTGGCCGCGTGAAGATCACAGTCCTTTCCACCTTCGATGTGTGGCCCGCCATCGATGGTGGCCAAATGCGGTATTGCTCGATCTGGACCAAATTCTCCAACAGCAATGCCATCACCATCCTGCCCTATGAGTTCCGCAACACCGCCCAAGAGCGGCGCTACCATCTCGCCCCCCATGTCGAAGTCTGGCTGCCCAAGGCGGCCGCGGGAGATGCGCGGCATTTCCACCACATGATGGAGGTGAGCGGGCTGTGGATGCACGATGTGCTCTGCATCGCCGATTATACCCTCTCGCCCGAGTATCTATGCGCACTGCACAGCCAATTGGCCGATTGCGATGTGCTGGTGGCAGCCCACCCCTATTTGGCCGCCATGGCCTTTGCCTTGGCACCGGCGAGGGTTTTGACGGTCTATGAATCCTACAATGTGGAATACGACATCAAGGCCCAGTATCTCTCCACCGGCAGCGCCTCCCGCAACCTCATGGGGCGCTATCTCCGCCAGGTCGAACAGGTGGAAAGACTGGCGGTGCAGCGGGCCAACCATGTCACCGCCGTGAGCGAAGCCGACCGCCAAAGGCTGGCCGCACTGTATGGCGTGCCGACCAGGAAGATCAGCCTGGTGCCCAATGGGGTGAACGCGCCTCAGGCGCCCAGCCTGCCCGCCGCCGCGGCAGCGCAATTGCGCGCCGAAATGGGCCTGGGCGGGGCGGTTATTGGCATTATCGTTGCCAGCAGCCATGCGCCCAATGTCGAATCCTATCGCCGCACCCGGCTGATGCTGCAGGAGGCAGGCTTCACCGGCACCATCCTGCTCGTCGGCAACATCGCCACGGCGCTGCAGCCCGATTGGCCCGATATCGGCTTCGAGGAGCGGGTCTTTGGCTTTGTCAGCGACGCTTTGAAGATCACCCTGCTCGAATGCGCCGATTTCGCGCCGCATTTCATCTTCGATGGTGCCGGCACCAATCTCAAGCTGTTCGAATATATGGGCCATGGCGTGCCCATCATCGCCAATGGCTTTGGCGTGCGCGGCACCGAGGGTGATGACTGGTACTGGCCCACCGAGGATGCCGCAGGCCTGCGCCGTGCCCTAGCCGATATCGCCACCCACCCGCTCCAAGCGCGCGCCCGCGCCGAACGCGGCCGCGCCATCGCCCGCGCCCGATTCGATTGGGCCGCCATCGCCACGGGCTTCGAGGCCGCCATGCGCCAAGGCTTCCCCCGCAGCCCCACCGAGGCCGAAGCCCCAGCCTGACACGACAGGGGCGTGAAGCCCGCGCCCTTTCATGCTGCAATGTCCCCATGCAGCCTCCGCACGACCCTGCCCTGCAACGGCAATATGACAATCCCGCCCTGGTACCCGAGCATCCGGCCATCATCGCCGGCTGGGCAGCAGATGCCGCCGCCTATCGCCGCCGGGGCGGGCAGTTGGACATCGCCTATGGCCCCTCGCCGCGCGAGCGTTACGACCTCTTCGGCCCGCAAGAGGCGCCAATCGCCGTCTTCATCCATGGCGGCTATTGGCAGAAACTCGACAAGAGCTTCTTCAGCCATTGCGCCGCGGGGCTGAACGCCCATGGCGTGGCGGTTGCAGTGCTGGGCTTTGATCTCTGCCCTGCCGTTTCCATCCGCGACATTCTGCGCCAGGTGCAGGCCGCCTGCACCGCCCTGCCCCGCCGCCCGGCCCTGGCCTTTGGCCATTCCGCCGGCGGGCATCTGGCAGCGATGTTGCTGGCCAGCGGGCATGTTCCCGCCGCCCTTCCCATCTCGGGCGTCTTCGAACTCGCCCCCTTGCGCCACACCACCATCGGCACCGCATTGCAACTCAGCGAGGCTGCGGCCCGCGCCCTCTCGCCGCGCTTCCTGCCGCCGCCGGCACGAGGCTGGCTGCATGCCGTGGTGGGCAGCGCCGAAAGCCCCGAATTCCGCCGCCAGACCCGCGATTTCGCCGCCGCCTGGGGTGGCACGGCCGAGGAATTGCCCGGCCTGAACCACTTCTCCGTGCTGGCCCCCTTCAGCGACCCGGACAGCCCCCTGATCACCCGAATGCTGGGCGCGATCGCCGCCTAAGCGCCGGGCGTTAGTATGCTGCCCCCGCGCGGTGCAGCATGACGTCAACACCGGCCTGAAGGGCTGCTGAAATGCTCTGTTTGCCGGGCAAAGAGCGAAAGGACTTTGCCCCTCGATCTTGCTTTCGCGCCCTATTCGTTTTTCAGTAGCCTGCTAGACCCATCTCACCGGAAGCGACGCGGTGAAACGGCTCTCGTTTTTGTTTTGACGCATTTTCCGAGCCCCCTTGCGAAGCCGCAGCGCTTGAAAATGCTCTAGTCTTGAGGAATGGCACAATGGCTTTTCGATGCGACCTGATCATCCGTGATGCGACGATCATCGACGGCACCGGCGCACCGCGCTTCCAGGGCGATGTCGCGGTCAATGGCGATCGCATCATCGCCATGGGCGATCTGGGCAGCGCCGCCGGGCAGGAAGAGGTCATCGCCACCGGCCTCGCCCTCGCCCCCGGCTTTATCGACGCCCATACCCATGATGACCGCGCGGTGCTCTGCGGCCCCGCCTGCCAGCATTGCAAGGTCAGCCAGGGTGTCACCACCGTCGTGGTTGGCAATTGCGGCGTCTCGCTCGCGCCGCTGCGAATGACCAAGCGCCCGCCGCCGCCGCTCGACCTGCTGGGCGATGAGAGCTGGTTCACCCTGGGCAGTTTCGCCGAATATGCCGAGGCGCTGGAAAAGCGCCCCACCAATGTGAACACGCTGGCTTTTTGCGGCCATATGTCGCTGCGCGTCGAAGCCATGGAAGGCGATGTCTATCGCGCCGCCAATGACCGTGAGATCGCCGCCATGCAAGCCCGCCTGAGCGAGGCCCTGGCCCAGGGTGCGGCCGGCTTCACCACCGGCCTCTACTACGCCCCCAATGCCCAGGCCACGACCGATGAGGTGATCGCGGTCGGCGAGGCGCTGCGCGCCCATGGCGGCATCTACATGACGCATATGCGCGACGAGGCCGACAATGTGCTCGACAGCATCCGCGAAACCCTGCGCATCGGCCGCGAAACCGGTACCGCCGAGCGGCCGGTCGAGGTCATCATCAGCCACCATAAATGCTCCATGCCGGAGAATTTCGGCCGCTCGCGCGAGACGCTGGCGCTGATCGACAGCCTCGGCCAGGACCAGCCGGTGGCCTTTGACGTCTACCCCTACCCCGCCGGCTCCACGGTGATGATGCCCGAGCGGCTGCGCCAGGATGTGCCGGTGCAAATCACCTGGTCCGTCCCCCATCCCGAGGTGGCGGGGCGCGACCTTGATGACGTCGCCCGCGAATGGGGCATGACCCGCAAGGCCACCGCCGAAAAGCTGCTGCCGGCCGGTGCGATCTATTTCCAGATGGATGAGGCCGATGTGCGCCGCATCATGGCCCATCCCCGCAGCATGATCGGCTCCGACGGCATCCCGCATGACGCGGTGCCGCATCCCAGGCTCTGGGGCACCTTCCCCCGCGTGCTCGGCCATTACGTGCGTGAGGTGAAACTGTTCAGCCTGGAGACGGCGATCCACAAAATGACCGGGCGCACCGCCGCCGTCTTCGGCCTGCAGCAGCGCGGCACCATCCGCCCCGGCAATTACGCCGATCTGGTGCTGTTCGACCCAGCGACGGTGGCCGATCGCGCCACCTACAAGACCCCCACCCTCACCTCGCTGGGCATTCACCGGGTGTGGAATAATGGCGAGGCCACCCTCAATGCCGAGGGGCTGACCGGCGCCGCCCCCGGCCGCTTCCTGCGCAATCCGCGCCTCGCGGCATAGCACGCCCGCAACGCCGCAGGCCCGTTACAGGCCCGCGGCGTTGCTTTAACCGGCTGTGGTAAAACCGTGATGGCGGAGGGAAAAAGAGCGAAAAGGCTTTGCCCTCTCGCGCTCTCCCACCAGGGTCGACATATATGTCGACGATTTTCCTGGACCTTT
>NZ_JBBARU010000072.1:0-17648 GCF_040399605.1 Rhodovarius sp.
GCAGATGCTCGAAATAGCGATCCTGCTGCTGGTAATGCTGTGCGCGGAGGAACATACCCTCCTGCCAGACAACCTTATCATTCCAAGCCATGATGCCTATATCCTTAAAAAACAGCTATTTGCTGCCTTTATCCACAATTCTGCTGGCCTCGTCATAGGCTTGGGCGAAGGCCTTGCGAAAGGCGAAATCGAAATCGTCATCGAAGTCTTCGGCCATTTGTTGGTGAAGCTGCTGATAGCTCTTCCACAGGCGTTTCTGGCGCGCGCCGGGCATGAAGCCGCCGGAGGGCTCCTCGGCCTCGAGGGTGGCGGGCGACAGGCGCGCCATTAGGGCGCGGGCTGCGGCCTTGCTGGCGGCCATGGTGGCCAGTTTATGGGCATTGAGATCATCGAGGCTGCCGGCTGCTGCGCTGGGCTTGCTGGCGCCGGCCGCGGTGGGCGCACCACCGAGCATGGCCATGGCGATGGCTTCATCACCGGCGGTGAAGCGCAATGGATCGAGGGCATTGGCGGGGGGCATCAAAGGCTGATTGCCCAATGCGCGCTTTGCCTCCTCGCTGGCCGTGAGCAATGCGCGCATGCCGGCCACCGCAGCGGAGAGCAGGACGATGGCCGTCTGATGCTCGGTCATCGTCTGTTGCGGGGCCATGGGGGGGGGCTGCGGCAGGCCAATGCCAAGCTCTGCGCCGGGCGGTGCCGTCATCACCTGCGGCTCTGCTCGCGGTGTGGGGCGCGCGGCGGGGGCTGGGAGCGGTGGGGGCGCGGCGGCGAAAGGGTTACCAGGCGGCGCGGTTGAGATGTTCGTCGCAGCGCTGGGGGCGGGCAATGATGTGGGGGAGAGGTCCCAATCATCGGGCAGCAGCGCGGGCATTGTCGCCTGGGGCGCGGGCATTGTCGCCTGGGGCGAGGGCAGTGGCTGATGGTCCGGCGCGGGGCCTGGCATGCCAAGGCCAGGCGCCAATGGTGCGAAGAGGGTGTGATCGGCAGGCGAGGCCGGCGGAGAGAAAATATCCGCTGGGCGGGGGGGCGTGGTTTGCGGGGGCGCATTCCAGTCGCCCGGCAGCAGATCGGGCATGGTCGCGCGCGGCGGGGTGAAGAGATCCTGCACGGCCGGTTGATGGTCTGGCATGGCCGGGCCGGCATCCTCCGGCCCAAAGGGGTCGAAATCTGTGGGCAGCACCGGGGCATGGCCGCCTTCCTGGCCACCGGCCGGGGAGAGACCGGGGAGTGGGGCGGAGAAAATATCCGTATCGGCGGAAAGCGGCATCGGCGTCAGGGCAGGCTGCTCGACCTGTGGCGTTGCAGCGCCAGCGGGCGGGGGGAAGCTATCCAGCGGTGCGGAGAAGGCATCGTCATTGCGGGTGGCGCGCAGAGGCGGCATGGCGCTCATCGCGGCTGAGGGCATTGGGGCAAAGTCCCGGTCGATGCCGCCTGCGGGGGAGAGACCGGGCAGCGATGCCGCAAATATATCGCCATGCAGCGCGGGCGGCGCGATTGGGGGCCTGGCCGTAGGCTCAGCTTGCCATGGCTCCTTGGCCGAGGCTGCATCAACTTGCAGCCGGCACTCCAATTCATAGGCGCCCAGGCGAATACGGTCGCCATAGCGCAGTGGGCGCATCTGGCCGCGCCCGATCGGCTCGGGGGTGGTGTTGAGGAAGGTGCCATTGCTCGACAGGTCGCGCAGATGCCACTGGCCTTCGAATAATTCGACCGCGCAGTGGCGATTGGAAATCCTTCGATCGGGGTCCGGCAATGTCCAGTCGCAGTCGCTGCCGCGGCCTATAACAAACCCGCTGGCCTGGATCAGCCGCTGCTCGCCCAAGGCGGAATTGGGAGATTGCATAACAGTCAGCAGCAGGACCATCTCGAGTTCCTAAAACCTTCCTCGCACTCAATCCATTGTGATCGGTCCGACCTCAATATAACGACCGCGGCATCATGCTTAGAGCATGTTTGATAAGACAATTCTAGCACGGCAATTGCATGACTGGCTTGGTAAGCGCCGGTCAGGGGCGGATGAGGGGCCGGCGGTTATGGTGGGCCAAAATCCCCCCCCCGGCGCGCTCAACCGCCGATCATCACGGTGGGCAGGCCCACCGAGACGCTGCCGCCATGCGAAGAGGTATCGCCCATTCGCGCGGCCGGCATGCCACCCACCATCACGGTGGCGCTGCCCTTCATGATGCTGTCGGGCGGACCGACGCAGGTGCACATATCGCCCATCCGCGCCTGGGGCATCATTCCGGTCAGCACGGTGAAGCAGCCCAGCGTCACCGGCCCGCCGACATGGGGGATGGGCGGCACGCCTGGGGTCAACATCGGGCAGACATGCAAATCGCCCACGCGTGCGGCTGGGGGCATGGGCTAGTTCTCCTCCGGGGCCAGGCGGCCGGCGCCGCCGGCGGCAATATCGCGCGCGGAGAGCAAAAACCGGGCAAAGCGGTCAGGCGCTCGGGCGGGGTCGCCGCGCAGGGCGGCGATGACCACACCGCCGGCGATGGCGTGGCCGGTGTGGTGATCGGCTGGCGGCACCACGGGCTGGCCCTCGGGCGCGACCGACCCCCCCGACCAGAAGGCGGCGACGGCGGCCCAGGCCTCGGGGCTTTGGAATTCGGTTTTCTGGGCGGCGGCCATGGCGGCGCGGCGATGTTGCTCGTCTGGCTTGCGCACCCAGGCCTCGGCGGCGGCCAGGGCCTCGGCATCTTGCTGCGGCAAGGCGGCGTTCGGCGCGGCGCGGGCGCACATGCAGCCCCACCACACCACCTCGCGCTTGGGCATGGCATGGGCGATGAGGCGCATGGCTTCTGGCATGCGTTTGGCGGCGATGAGTGCCTCGAGCCCGGCCGCGGCATCGGGCAGGGAGGCGAGCAGGGCGGTGCCATCGGCATCCAGTTCCAGCCGGGACAGGATGGGTGCGAGCGGGACGGCCAGCTTGTTGGGTGAGGGTGCGCTCATCTCAATTGATCATCACGATGCCGCCCTTGATGGTCAGCGTCGCTCCTCCCTTGTGTGTGGCCATGAGAGAGCCTTCGGTGGTGATGTTCATCGTCGCTTTCACGCTGATATCCATGCCCGATATGGTCACGCCCGTGGGTGATAACTCGATTTTGCTGGAGCCGCAGGTGAGGGTGATGGACTGCATCGCCTCAAGGTCGATCTTGCCCGCCCCGGCCTTGATGGAGATGTTCCCCAGGCTGGCCTCATGGGTGATGCTGCCGGTCTTGACCGTGGTGGTCTGACTGCCGGTCTCGACCAGGGTTGTCATCTTGCCGGTCTTCACCGTCAGGGTTTCATTGCCCTGGCTGATGGTCTGGGTGCGGTCGAGTTTGATGGTCTCGGTGTGCTTGCCATCCACCGTGACCGTGCGGTCAAGCTTGATGGTTTCGGTGTGCTTGCCTTCTACCGTTTCGGTGCGGTCGAGCTTGATCGTCTCGGTGTGTTTGCCCTCCACCGTTTCAGTGCGGTCAAGTTTGATGGTTTCGGTGTGCTTGCCCTCGACCAGCTCGGTTCGGTCTTTTTTCACCGTCTCGGTCAGATTGTTCTTGATGAGAAGGGTCATGTCCTTCTCGGCCTGGATATTGATTTCCTCCGAGCCCTTCTTATCCTCAAAGCGTAACTCGTTGAAATTATCGGCAGCACCCGCCTTGCTGGATTTGGTCTTGAAGCCCGACTGGGTTTTATTGGTCGGCAGGGTGTAGATAGGCTTTTGCTCGGCATTGTAGAGGCTGCCGATGATGACCGGACGGTCCGGGTCGGAATCGACGAAGCCCACCAGCACCTCATCGCCCACCCGTGGCAGGTTCCAACTGCCGCCCCATTTGCCGGCATGGGTTTGCGCCACGCGCACCCAGCAGGAGGAGGTGTCATCGGTCTTGCCCAGGCGGTCCCAGAGGAAATGCACCTTCACCCGGCCATATTCGTCGCAATGGATTTCCTCGCCGGAGGGGCCAGTCACGATGGCGCTGTGCAGCCCGGCCATGGCGGGGCGCGGCCTGGGCGCGGCGGGGCGCCAAGGCCGGTCGCCGGGGATCAGCGTCAGCGCATTGTTGTAACTGGACGTGCCGCCACCCGAGAGATGGGTATCGTCAAAGGCCTCATGGGTGACCGATGTCACAAGCCAGGTGACGGCGGCGGGATTGTCCAGCCCGGGGACCACTTTCAGCCTGCCGCCGGCGAAGACCGAGGGGTGGTTGCCATTGGCCGAGACCAGATCCGCCTCAGACTCATAGCCCTCCATGCCGAGTTTGGAGAGATCGCCCTCCGGGCGCACCGTCTGGCCGCCGGGCCAGCGATAGATTTCGAAGCTGGAGGCGTTGGGCGTGCCCAGAATGGTGGAGGCATTGGCCTTTTTGAGCGCGGCCGGGTTCAGCCCGTCATAATCCTCGGTGACATTCTTGCCTGGGCGCAGGGCATTGGCCGGCTGCCAGGAGGTCAGCGCGCCGATCATGTCGGCGTCATTGCGCACCACTTGGGGGTCGCCAGGCACCAGCGGGTAATCGGCATTGGCGCCGCAGATCACCAGCGTGTGGTCGCTTTCGGTGTGCTCGAAGAAGTAGCCGCAGCCTGCCTCATCGAGGATGCGCTGGGTGAAATCGAGGTCGGTCTCGTTGAACTGGACGCAATAGACCCGCTTTTGCGCCGGCACCGAACTGCCCCAGCGCACCGGCGCCACATCATGCTCGCCAAAGATGAGGGTGGCGATGTCCTTGACGGATTTGTCCTGGAAGATCCGGCAATCGGCGGTGCGGCTCAATTGCCACAGCCGGGGCACCGCCTCCAGCCGATAGGCTGCGACCCCGCGGCCATAGGCGCCCAGGCGGGTGAAGGCGCGCACCACAGCATGGAAATGGCGCTCGGGCTGATTCACCATCTTGATGGTGCAGGTGATGGTCTTGCCCACGATCTGTGAGGCGGCGATGTCCATCGTCTCGCTCAGCACCTCGGCTGAGAGGCGGAATGGTTCGCCTATCCTCTCCTGCACCGATAATTGGCGCAGAACGAGCGCGTCTGCGCCGAGGGGCGAGGTGATCTCGAGCAGGCGCTCGGTCTGCGCGCTGGTCAGAAGGCCGCTCACATTTTTTCCTCGAATTGCGTCTGGATGAGTATAGAGCAGAGGTGCCTCGTTGCGCCACTGCGCGACGGGGCGGTTTGCGCGATGGGTGTCGGGCCGGCCTGAGCGCTTTGCCATCGCGATGGGAGGGTTGAGGCGGTAGGCGGCGAAGGCGCTGTTGGGTTGTTGGGGGATATGGCCTGGTTGCGGGAGAAAGGTCGAGGGGCTTTGCCCCTCGAGCACCCCAGCAGGAAACTTAGTTTCCTGCACCTTCTTTATATTATTGGTTTCAGGCCGAAATCTGTTTGGTTGGAATTGCTTGAGAGAATAAAATTATCATTTATGAATAATTATAAATATATTTTAAGCCATTTGAAGCAAAATGGAAACAAAAAATAACAAATATCCATGAAAATCTTCGACATGTATATCGATCCTGGTGGGAGAGCGCGAGAGGGCGAAGCCTTTCTCTGTTTTTCCCCCACCATCAGTGTTTTTCTCGCGCTTCGGGGATGCGGCCCCGCGCGCGGATGATCATCCCCGCCGCTTATCCATCACGATGCCATCGGCCTGCAGTTGTTCGATTTCCTCGGCCGAGAAGCCATTCGCGGCGAGGACGCTTGCGGTGTTCTCGCCGAATTTCGGCGGCGCGCTGCGGGTGCCGCCGGGGGTGCGGGACATTTTGATGGGCGTGCCGAGGGCGCGGAAATCGCCCAGCTCCGTCACCATCTCCCGATGCGCCGTGTGCTCGGCCGCGAGTGCCTGATCGACATGGGTGACCGGCCCGGCGGGCAGGCCGGCTGCGAGCATGCGCGGGCAGAGCTCGAAGCCATCTTCGGTGGCGAAGCGGTCATCGAGCAGTTTTGTCAGCGCCTCGCGGTTGATCACCCGCGCGCCATTGGTGGCGAAGAGCGGGTCCTTGGCCACCTCCGGCATTCCCAGAAAATCACACAGCTTGCGGAACGCCGAATCATTGCCCACGCCCATAAAAATATCGCAGGTCTTGGTCTTGAAGGTGGCATAGGGGGCGAGGTTGGGGTGCGGGTTGCCTGTGGCCACCGGCCGCTTGCCATTGAGCAGATGATTGGCGGCATGGGGGTGCAGCAGCGCCATGCCGCAATCATGCAGCGTCATGTCCAGATATTGGCCGAGGCCCGAGCCATGCCGCTCATTGACCGACATGAGGATGGCGATGGCGGAATAGAGCCCGGTGCCCAGATCGACGATGGGCGTGCCCATCCGGGTGGGGCCGGAGGTGGCGGTGCCATTGATGCTCATCAGCCCCACCACCGCCTGGACGATGGCATCATAACCCGGCGCGCCGCCGAGCGGGCCGGTGGCGCCAAAGCCCGAGACCCGGCAATGGATCAGACGGGGGAATTTTTTCGACAGCACCTGCTCATAGCCCAGGCCCCATTTTTCCATGGAGCCTGGCTTGAAATTCTCGATCAGGATATCGGCGCTCTCCAGCAGGCGCAGCAGCACCGCGCGGCCGGCGGGTTGGGCGAGGTCGAGACCCACGCTCTGCTTGTTGCGGTTCACGCCGATGAAGTAGCTGGCATCGCCATCGAGGAAGGGGGGGCCCCAGTCGCGCACCTCATCGCCCTGCGGCGGTTCCAGCTTGATGATCTCAGCACCGTGATCGCCCAGGATCATGGTGCAATAGGGCCCGCCGAGGACGCGGGTGAGGTCGATCACCTTCAGCCCGGCGAGTGCGCCCTTGCTGCGGGCGAGGCCGCGGCCTTGGCTGTTGGGCGGCAATGCATCGGTCATGCGGCACTCCTTCGCCCGAAGACCCGGGCACAGAATTCAGGATAGGTTTCTAGCATTTCATCGCAAATCGGCCCGCGCAGTAGGGCGAGTTCCGCCTCGGTGGGCGGTGGCGTGGGTTTGACCTCGCCGACATCGAAATCAAAGCCGGTGGCGGCGCGCACCCCCTCCACCGTCTCGCCCGGGTGCAGGCTTTCGAGGGTGAAGCGTGCCGCCGCCGGGTCAAAGCGAAAGACGCATTTGCCGGTGACCAGCGCCTGGGCATGGCCGCGGCGAAAGACGCCGGGGGCGGAGATCCCGGGGGCGGAGATATTGGCCACCCGGTCCACCAGCACGCGGGGCGAGTGTTCTTCGCGGAAGAGGATGGTCCGGTGCGTCATGAAATACATGAAGGCCGAGCCAAAGCTGCCGGGGAAACGCACTTCGGTGCCCGGCCAGCCGCCGGTGCCCACCAGGTTGAGATTGGCCTGGCCGTCGATCTGCCCGCCGCCGAGGAAAAATAGGTCGATCCGGCCCTGGCCTGTGAGGTCGAAGAGTTCGCGCGTGCCCTCGGTGAAGGGATTGCCCGAGCGCTTATGCAGCAAGGAGAGCCGCACCGGATGGCCCTGCTTGGCCACCAGCCAACAGGCGGCGGCGGGGATGGGGGAGGCGGCACCCACGGCGATATGCCGCGCCGGATGGGCTGTGGGGTCGAGAATGAGCCGCGCGAGGGTGGCGGCCAGCAATTCTTCCGGGGCGAAGCTCATGCTGCGGCGGCCTGGGCGAAGACTTCGCGCGCCATCCATTCGGCAAAGCCGGCATCGGTCTTCGCCATTCGGGCATATTCGCTGACATAGGCGGCGTCAAAGCCATATTCATCGAGCAGGGCGACCGGCTGGGCGCCGCGCTCGGCAATGGCGATGGCGGAGATATAGGTGGCGTTGATGGTGCCCGAGGCGAGGCGCTCATCTTCGAGGAAATTACCTTCCACCACGCGTTCCACCGTCACCAGGGCGCGTTGCGCGGCATGGGCGAGGGTTGCGCATTCGCGCCGCCGCCCAAGCCACACATTGCCAAAGCTATCGGCCATGGCGGCATGGAACACCGCCACATCGGGGGAGAGGGCGGGCAGCAGCACGATCACATCGCCCGGCGGGCCGAAGGGGTTTTGCTGGACGATCCAATCCGGCCGGTTGGCCAGAATGTCGGAGCCGATCAGGCCGCGCAGCGGCATGAAGGGCACGCCCTTCTCGGCCGCCTGCAGCATGGTGTGGATGGCCGGGCAGGTGGCATCGCGCACGGTGATGCGCCCGGCCTTGAGGGCGGCGGTGAAGCGGGGCGCAAAGCCGGCCTCGCCGAGCGAGACGGCCGAGGTTTGCACCTCCACCACGCAGCCCGCGCCGATCAGGATATCGGTGGCGAAGCCGCTGACGGGCACACCCAGCAGGCGCAGGTTCTTCGCGCCGCGGCGGATGAGCGCCCGGGCGAGTGCCACGCTGGGTAGGGAATTATCCGGCGGCAGGGCGAGCAAGGCGCCATCCGGCACGCTGGCGGCCATGGCTTCGAGGCTGATGGGTGTCATTGCGCGTCTCCTATTGCTCCATGATTACGCGCGCGGGCCAAGGGTGGCAAACTGCGCTGATGGAATTGCACGGCCCCCGGCTCACCCTTCGCCCATTGCGCGCTGATGACGCGGCTTCGGTATTCGCCATGAATGGCGACCCGGAGGTGATGGCGCATTTTGCCGCGCCGATGACCCGCGATGAGAGCGATGCTTGGCTCGCCCGGCTCATGGCGCATCAGGTGGCGCATGGGTTTTCATTTTGCGCGGTTGATCTGCCCGGCGCGGCATGCATGGGCGTGGTGGGGCTGCTGCATATTCCCTGGCAGGCGCGCTTTACCCCAGCGGTGGAGATTGGCTGGCGTATCCATCCCAGCCAGCAGGGCCAGGGCTATGCGCGCGAGGCGGCGGAATTGGCGCTGGCTTATGGTTTTGGCGCTCTGGGCCTGGCGGAGATTGTGGCCTTTACCGTGCCGGGCAATCGGGCCTCATGGCGGTTGATGCAGCGCCTGGGCATGCGGGCGGATGGCGAATTCGGCCATCCGCGGCTGGCGCCCGACCATAGGCTGCATCGGCATGTGCTGTATCGGCTGAGGGCACCATAGGGCGCCCCATAAGATGATGGGGCGAGGGCATTCCCCTCGCCCGGCCAGGCTTCAGCCCAGCATCTTGACCAGCAACTCGGCCGTGCGGCCATTGGCAATTGCTGCTGCCCGGGCGTCATAGCTATGCCCGCCCACCCGGGCGAAGGCGTGGTCCACGCCGGGGTAGATTTCCACCCGCGCGAGGCGGGTATCGGCCAGGCCATCGGCGATGGCCTGCTGGGCGGCGGGGGGGACGAATTTATCCGCCTCGGCAATGTGCAGCATGGTGGGGGCGGTGATCTTCGCCGCATTGCCGACCAGGCCCTCAAGCCCCACGCCGTAATAGGAAATATGGCAATCGGCATCGGAATCGAGTGCCATCATGAAGGCGAGCCTGCCGCCGAGGCAAAAGCCCATGGTGCCGACCTTGCCATTGCAGCCGGGCAGGGCGCGGGCGGCGGCCATGCTGGCCTTGAGGTCGGCGATGGCGAGGCCCTGATCCATCCCATTCATAAGGGCAAAGGCGCGCTGCCACTGCTCCTGGCCGGCATCGGGGTCCAGGCTCACGCCCGGTTCCTGGCGCCAGAACAGATCGGGGCTGACCGCCCAGAAGCCCATGCTCGCCACCCAGTCGCTCAGCGCCCGCATGGTCGCGTTCACGCCAAAAATTTCCTGGATCATGATGACGGCGCCGGCTGGCTTTTTTGCCGGTTCGGCCAGATAGGCTGAAAAACTGCCGCTGCCATCGGTGGCCGCGATCTTGATCTCTGGCATGAAATGCTCCTTGTATTTTGCCATGATGGACGGCATGTCACGTGGAATGCTCCGCCGCGCCATGTTCACTCTAGCCTCAACTCTATGGCCGGGCATCGGCCGTGCCAATGACCTATTGGGCAGCGGCTGGAGGCATGGTGAATATCCCGGCCTGCGCCCGGCGCGGTTTACCGCGATAGGCGAGCAGGGGCTGCGGATTGAGGGCCATGGCACTGGCAGCTTCGTCTGGCGGAGGGTCTCGGGCGTGGCCCAATGCCTGAGCTGGCGCTGGCGGGTGGATGAGGGCCCGCCCCCCACTGACCTCACCCGCCGCTTTGGTGATGACCGGGCGATTTCGGTGGCGGTGGGGTTTGCTGGGTTTCCCAGCCGCGCTGGACCCTGGCAGCGGGCGCAGCACGCCATTGCCCAAGGTGCCGCGGGCAATCACACCCTGCCGCGCTCGGTGCTGATCTATAGTTGGGGCGGCACGGGGCGGGAGCCGGTGCGGTTTTACTCCCCCTGGCTGGGCCAATTGGGCAAGGTGCACCCGCTGCGCCATGCCCGCAGCGAGACCGGGCGGTGGTTTGAGGAGCGGGTGGATCTTGATGCCGATTGGCGTGCGGCCTTTGGCGGCGAGCCGCCGCATTTGCAGGAGATCGCCATCGGCACGGATGTGGACGATACAAGCAGCAGGGTCGATGCTCAGATCGACCGTATCCGAGTCACTGCCTGCTGAAAGAGCGCCCGATGGACCGTAAGGAATTTCGCAATGCCATGGCCCGATTGGGGGCTGCGGTGAATATTGTCACCACCGACGGGGCGGGCGGGCGGGCGGGCTTTACCGCCTCTGCCGTGTGCAGCGTGACCGATGACCCGCCCACCCTGCTGGTCTGCATGAATCGTGGCTCCAGCGGTGCGGCCGCCTTCGAGGCCAATGGCGTGCTCTGCGTCAATACGCTCTGCCATGGCCAGGAGGAACTCTCCAATACCTTTGCCGGCTTTACCGGGTTGGAGGGTGAGGCGCGGTTTTCGGTGGGCGAATGGGATGCGCTGGATACCGGCGCACCCTGCCTGCGCGGGGCTGCGGTCAATTTCGATTGCAAGGTCACCGAGGTGGTGGAGAAGGGCACCCATGCCGTGCTGTTTGCCCAGGTGGTGAATTTGCGCCTGGGCGGCGAGGCGGCGGGGCTGATCTATTTCTCCCGCGCCTATCACCGGGTGGGTTGAGGGGGCGCCGAAGCGGCCCGCTCAGCCGGCGGTGATACCGGCCACCCGGGCTGTTTCGCGCCAGAAATCGGTTTCGCGTGCCACACGCTCGGCCAATTGCGCGGCGCTGCTGGGGCTGACCAGGGCGCCGGCCTGTGCCGCGCGCTCGCGCAGCCGCGCATCGGCGAGCACCAGGTTCAGTTTTTCTGACAGCAAGGCCACCGTGGCGGCCGGCACGCCGCGCGGGGCGAAGACCGAGAACCAGACATTCAGCGGCATGCCGGCAAAACCCTGTTCGGCGGCCGAGGGGATATCGGGCAGGCCTGGATGGCGCGCATCCGAACTCACGCAGAGCGCCCGCAGCCTACCCTCGCGCACCAGCGGCGTGAGCGGCGGGGGCGAGTTCATGTAGAAATCGATCCGCCCGGCGATGAGGTCGCTGATCGTCTCGCCGGTGCCGCGATAGGGCACATGCAGCATATCGATGCCGGCGCGGTGCTTGAGGTATTCGGTGCCCATATGGTGCATCGAGCCATTGCCGGCCGAGGCGTAGTTCAGCGCCCCGGGGCGGGCGCGGGCGAGGGCGATCAATTCCGGCAGGGTGGTGGCGGGCCGGCTGGGATGGGTGACAAAAAGCTGCGGCGTGTCGGAGATCTGCCCCACCGCCTGGAAATCGCGCATGGGCTGGATATCGCCCAGGCCGCCAATGGCCGCGCGCGCCGTCATGGTCGCGCAATAGCCGCAGAGCAGGGTGGTGCCATCGGCCGGGGCGCGCAGCACCGAGGAGAGGCCCACCACGTCATTCCCGCCGGGGCGGTTTTCCACCACCATGGTGGTGCCCAGCGCCTGGCCATAGGCCTCGGCCACCAGGCGGGCGGAGAAATCGGTGCCACCGCCAGCCGGTGATGGCACGACGAGGGTGATGGGCCGCCCGGCCAGGCTGGTTTGCGCCCGGCCCAGCGCCGGGAGTGCGAGGCCGGCGAGAAGCGCGCGGCGGATCATGCCAGCAACTCCGGCACGACCCAGAGCGGCGCCTCGCCGCGTTCCATCCGCTGCACATTGTCAAAGGCATTGCGCAGGCGGGAGATATTGCTCTCCTGAGTGGGGCCGGCCATATGCGCGGTGAGCACCACATTATCCAAGTTGAACAGCGGGTTGTCGGCCGGTGGCGGCTCCTGGTCGAAGACATCGAGGCCAGCGCCGGCGAAGGCGCCGGCGGCGAGGGCAGCATGCAGCGCCACCTCATCGATCACCGGGCCGCGGCTGGTATTGATCAGGATGGCCTCGGGCTGCAGCAGCGCCAATTCCCGCGCGCCCAGCATGTGGCGGGTGGAGGCGTTGAGCGGCACATGCAGCGAGACGATATCGGATGTGCGCAGCAATTCGCGGAACAGGCGGAAGCGCACATTCAGCAAATCCTCCTGATCTTCGGGCAGGCGGGCGATGTCATAATAATGCACCGGCATGCCGAAGGCCTGGGCGAGGCGCGCCACCTTCTTGCCGATGGTGCCCATGCCGATAATGCCCAGGGTCTTGCCGCGCACCTCATGCAGCCGGGGCGTGGAATTGCCGCGCCAGCGCCCGGCGACGACATTGGCATGCTGCTTGATGAGTTGGCGCGAGACGGCGAGCATGAGCAGCAGCGCATGCTCGGACACGGCCACCGAATTGGCGCCACCATTGTTGCATAGCGGCACGCCAGCGCGGCGCGCGGCGGCGAGATCGGCGCGGTCATAACCCGCGCTGAGCACCTGCACGAGGCGCAGCTTGGGCGAGATGGCAAAAAGCTCATCCTGGACCAGCATATCGGCGAAGCCCACGAGGTAATCCGCCCCGCCCATTGCACCCTGCCATTCCGGCGAGCCGGGCTTGGCGATCAGCAATTCGAAGCCATCGGGCGCCATTTCGCGCACCACCTCTTCATCCACCATTGATTGCGTGACGACCACGATGCGTGATGCCATGGCGTTGTTCCCCTCTCTTGTCGTTCAGGCCGGATCGCCGACGGAAAGCCCCTGCACGCCGTGCTGGGCGATGAAGCCTGCGACCATGCCCGAGGCCTTCGCCTCCTCGACGAAATCATGCAGCCAGGCGGCGGCGGCGGTGTTCTTGCGTGAGGTGCCGATGGCCTGCTGCACGGCGGTGAATTTATCCTCGAGGATGCGCGCGCCGGGCAGTGATTTTAGGTCGGTGATCAGGCGCGGGCGCAGCCCGGCGAGAACTTCGAGCTTTTCATCGACAAAGCGGGTCAGCGCCGAATCCAGCGTATCGGTGCGCAGCAGCGTGGCTTTGTGGATATTGCGCTCGAGCCACAAATCATAGGCGGCGCGGGCGGTGACGGCGATGCGGATGCCGGGTTGGTCGACCTGGGCAATCTCGGTGATGGGCGAGCCGGCGGGCACCAGATAGGTGGCCTCGATCTGCGAATAGGCGGCGGTGAAGGCGATTTTCTCCGCCCTTTGCGGCTCGGCGCCGATCAGGCCGATATCCCAAGCGCCGGTATCGACCGCATCGGCCAATTCACCGGGCTTGGGGTAGGGGACGTATTTCACCGCCACGCCCAGCCGCGCGGCGATGGCAGCGGCCATGCTGGGGGAGACGCCTTGCGGGTCACCCTCTGCGGTGCGGCCGGTGACGAGAAGAAAATTGCTGAGATTGATGCCGGCCCGCAGCACCCCGGTGGGGGCCAGTTGGGCGATGATCTCTGGTGACATGGGGGCGATTCTCTCTGCGCGTGATGGGCCTTACAATCGGCCCTTGAGGACCATGCTTGCGCCATTCACTCCGCCGCGCAACCGCGCCTTGCCGCAACAGGGCACGCGGTCTCTACTGGCGGGCGCACCGTGGGCAAAAGCGGGCATAGGAGGAAGCATGGCCGATCTGACCATCCGTGAATTGCGCACCACCCTGCTGGAAATTCCCTGGCCGAATGACCCGTGGCTGGCGCATCACCCGCTGGGGGCGATGCGGGATCTGGTGGTGGTGGAGGTGGTCACCGCCTCGGGCCTGACCGGGATGGGGTATTTGCACCTGCTCAACCTGCCGCTGCGCCATAGCATCGCCGCCTGCCTCAGGGAGGCTATGGCGCCGCGCATCATCGGCCGTGACGCGACGGCGGTGGAGGCGATCTGGCAGGATTTGTGGCGCTCCACCATCACCGGTGGCCGCGGTGGTGTGACGATGATGGCGCAATCGGCCATCGACATCGCGCTATGGGATGTGGTGGGCAAGGCGGCGGGCTTGCCGTTGCATCGGCTCTGGGGCCATCACCGGTCGGAAATTCCGATCTATGGCAGCGGCTGCTTCCGTGGCTCGCGCGGCGATGGGATGATTGCCAAGGCGCGGCATTTCGTCGCCCAGGGCTATAAGGCGATCAAGATGCAGGTCGCCCATATTGGCGATGTGCGCACCGATATCGACAATGTTCGCCGCATGCGCGATGCGTTGGGGCCGGATATCGAGATCATGATTGATGTGAATATGGGCTGGAGCGCGGATGTGGCGATCCAGGCCGGCCGCGCCTTCGAGGAATTCTCGCCCTATTGGCTGGAGGAGCCGGTGCTGCCCGATGATTATGCCGGGTATCTGCGCTGCGCCGAAATGCTGGATATGCGGGTGGTGGGGGGCGAGACGCATTTTGGCCGGGCGGACCTCAAGCCCTTCCTGCAAAACCCCCGACTGCCCATTTTGCAGCCTGACCCGATGCGTGGCGGCCTGACGGAGTTGAGGAAAATCGCCACCGTTGCCGATACTTGGGGCATCACCATCGCACCGCATCTCTTCCCGGAGTTGAATGTGCATCTTCTTGCCAGCATTCCCAATGCCAGCTGGGCTGAGCAGATGGGGCTGCTCGATGATCTGTGGGTGTCGCATCCGGTGATTGCCAATGGGATGATCACCGCACCCGAAACCCCGGGCCATGGCCTGGCCTTCAAGCCTGAGGTGCTAGCGGATTTCAGGCTGCGTTGAGGGCTTTCGCGATGGCCAGCAGCTTCATATCGGCGCTGCGCCAGCCAATGATGGAAAGCCCCACCGGCTTTCCTGAACGCGCCGCGCCACGTGTCTCAATAGCGGCAGAGGAACCAAGATGCATCAGGCACAGGGCGAGTATGATTTCATTGTCGTCGGCGCGGGTTCGGCCGGTGCTGTGCTGGCCAATCGGCTTTCGGCCAATCCGCGCCATAGCGTGCTGTTGCTCGAGGCCGGGCCGCCCAGCCACCCTTGGACCCATGTGCCGGTGGGCTTTGCCAAGCTGATCGCCAATCCGGCGGTGAATTGGCTCTATAGTTCCGAGCCCGAAGCCTCGACCAATGGCCGCCGCCTGCCGGTGCCGCGCGGGCGCATCCTGGGCGGGTCGAGCGCCATCAATGGCCTCGCCTTCGTGCGCGGCCAGGCGCAGGATTTCGATTCATGGGCGCAGATGGGCAATCGCGGCTGGAGCCATGATGATGTGCTGCCCTTCTTCAAGCGCATCGAGCGCTATGAGGGTGGCGGCGATGATAGGCTGCGCGGGCGCGAGGGGCCGCTGACGGTAACCAACCCGCCGGCAAGCGACCCGCTTTTGGCCACCATCATCCGCGCCGCCGGCGAGGTCGGCATTCGGCACAACCCCGATTACAATGGCGCGGCGCAGGATGGCATTGCGATGAGCCAGGCCAGCATTGGCGGCAGGCTGCGGCAGAGCACCGCGCGGGCCTATCTTCCCCCCATTCGCGGCCGGGCCAATCTGCGCATCGCCACGGGTGCCTTGGCCGAGGCGCTGCTCTTCGAGGGACAACGCTGCATCGGCGTGCGCTACGCTCAGGGCGGTGCGACGCATGAGGCGCGGGCGGGGCGCGAGGTGGTGGTGAGCGGCGGGGCGATCAATTCGCCGCAATTGCTCGAACTCTCGGGGATTGGCCAGCCGGAGCGGCTGCAGGGGCTGGGGATCACCCCGCGCCACGCCTTGCCCGGGGTGGGCGAAAACCTGCGCGACCATTACGCGCCGCGCACCCGTTGGGCGGTGGAGGCGCGGGGCTATACCCTCAATGATCGTGGCCGTGGTTTTGGGCTGTTTCGCCAGGCGATGCGCTATGCGCTGCGCGGCGATGGCATGCTCGGCATGGTGGCCGCACCTTTGCGCGCCTTTGTCCATTCGCGGCCAGGGCTGGAGGCGCCGGATTTGCTGCTCGGCTGGGTGCCGATGCTCACCGAGCCCGGGCCTAATGGCCCCAGGATCGCCGCCCGCTCGGGCATGACCTGCTATGCCCATCCGATGCGGCCGGAGAGCCGCGGCAGTATTCATATTTCGGCCGCTGATCCGCGCCAGCAACCGGCCATTCGGTTCAATTTCCTCTCCTCGCCGATTGATGCGGAACTCACGGTGAAAGCTATCCGCATCGCCCGCCAGGTGATGAATGCCCCGGCCATGGCGCCCCTGGCCGTTCATGAGATTGCCCCAGGCCCCGATGCGCGAGATGACGCCGCCATCATCGATTGGGTGAAGCGTGCGGGCGAGACCACCTATCATCCCGTTGGCACCTGCCGGATGGGCCAGGATGGCATGGCGGTGGTGGATCAGCGGTTGCGGGTGCATGGCGTGGCCGGGCTGCGGGTGGCCGATGCCTCCATCATGCCCACCCTCACCTCGGGCAATACCAATGCGCCCACCATCATGATCGGCGAAAAGGCCGCCGCGATGATTCTCGAAGACCATGCTTAGGAGATGACCATGACACGCTGGGATACCAATTCGCCAATCCGCTACCCGGACCCCGATGTGCTGGTGCTGGATAAGCGCTTTGAGCATATCAAGCTCGGCCATGCCGGGATTGAGCGCATCGCCACCGGGTTTCGCTTCACCGAAGGGCCGGCCTATTTCGGCGGCGGGCGCTACCTGGTCTTCACCGATATCCCCAATGACGCGCTGATCCGGTGGGATGAGGTGAGTGGCGCGGTGGTGACGCTGCGCAACCCCGCCGGCTACCCCGATGGCAATACCCGCGACCGGCAGGGAAGGCTGATCACCTGCGAATTGGGCAGCCGCACCCTCACCCGCACCGAGCATGATGGCACGATCACCGTACTGGCCAGCCATTTTGAGGGGGTGCAACTCACCGGGCCCAATGATGTCGTGGTGAAATCCGATGACAGCATTTGGTTCAGCGACAATGGCGCGGGCATTCGCGGCAATTACCTGGGCGACAAGGCGCGGGCGGAACTGCCTTTCCGGGTCTATCGGCTGGACCCTGCCACGGCTGCGCTCACCATCGCGGTGGGCGATATGGAAAGGCCCAATGGGCTGTGCTTCTCGCCCGATAAAAGCCGGCTCTACGTGGTGGATACGCCGGGCGGGCGGCGCACCACCCGGGTCTATGACATGGTGGATGGCATGCCCAGCAATGGACGGCTGTTCTTTGACGACACGCCCGGCTGGGCGGATGGCATTCGCTGCGACACGGAAGGCAATGTCTGGGCGGCAATAACCGGCGGGCCGGGCTATGATGGTGTGGCGATCTTCGCGCCCGATGGCACGCTGATCGGGCGCATCCTGCTGCCCGAGCGCTGCGCCAACCTTGCCTTTGGCGGGCGCAAGCGCAACCGCCTGTTCATGACCGCCAGCCAGTCAGTTTATGCGCTGTATGTTGAGGCGCAGGGCTGTCCGGGTGGCTGATTGAGCTGGCCGCGGAAAAACGATCGGCGAGGGGAGGTAAGATCGAGGGGCTTTGCCCCTCGAGCACCCCAGCAGGAAACTGAGTTTCCTGCA
>NZ_JBBARU010000073.1:0-17383 GCF_040399605.1 Rhodovarius sp.
CTAGCATCTTTATCCGCTCAAACGATTCCGTTTGAGCGGATGATGCTCCAGTGTTTCCGCATCCTGTTAGATGTTCAGGCCCTGAGGGTTCCCCGCCGAGCCGCGCTGCGGCAATAAACGCTGATGTCGCATAACAGCTTCGGCCACCTCTTCCGCGTCACCACCTGGGGCGAAAGCCATGGCCCGGCCATTGGCTGCGTGGTGGATGGCTGCCCCCCCGGCATCGCGCTCAGCGAGGCGGATATCCAGCCCTTTCTCGACCGCCGTCGCCCCGGCCAGAGCAAATTCGTCACCCAGCGCCAGGAGCCGGACCAGGTGCGCATCCTCTCCGGCGTCTTTGAGGGCCGCACCACCGGCACGCCGATCGCGCTGCATATCGACAATCAGGACCAGCGCTCGAAGGATTATTCCGAGATCGCCGAGACCTTCCGCCCCGGCCATGCCGATATCACCTATCATTGGAAATATGGCATTCGCGACCATCGCGGCGGCGGGCGTTCCTCCGCGCGCGAGACGGCGATGCGCGTGGCCGCGGGCGCCATCGCCCGCAAAGTGCTGGGCGAGGGCGTGGTGATTCGCGGCTTCATGGCGCAGATGGGTGCCGATGCGATTGACCGGGGGCAATTCGCCTGGGCGGAGTTGGAGAATAATCCCTTCTTTTGCCCCGATGCCGTGGCCAGCGCGCGGTGGGAGGTGATGCTCTCGGCCATTCGCAAATCCGGCAGTTCCATCGGCGCAGTCATCGAGGTGGTGGCCGAGGGCGTGCCCCCCGGCCTGGGCGCGCCGATTTATGCCAAGCTCGATGCCGATATCGCCGGCGCTCTCATGGGCATCAATGCCGTGAAGGGCGTGGAGATTGGCGATGGCTTCGCCGCCGCCGCCCTCTCCGGCGAAGACAATGCCGATGAGATGCGGATGCGCCAGGATGGCACGGTGGAATTCCTCGCCAATCACGCCGGCGGTGTTTTGGGCGGTATTTCCACCGGCCAGCCCATTGTGGCGCGCATGGCGGTGAAGCCCACCTCCTCCATCCTCACCCCGCGCCAGGCGGTGACACGCGGCGGCGATAACACCGAAATCCTGACCAAGGGGCGCCACGACCCTTGCGTGGGCATTCGCGCCGTGCCGGTGGCGGAGGCGATGCTGGCCTGCGTGCTGGCCGACCATCTGCTGCGCCACCGGGCACAAAACCCGCAGGCCGCGCTGCAGGGCATGCTTCCTATCGCCTGAAACAAATTTCATGGCTTGACGCCAATCGGGCTTGGGCGCTTTGGAGGGGATAACCCCAGCGGATTCCACCCATGCCCGACCCGGCGCCCCGGCCAGACCATGCGGCTCTTGCCGCTTTCGTGAAAATTGCCGGTCGCGATTGCTGGGGTAAACGCGTGCTGGCCATTGGCGAGCGGGCCAAGCAGGGGCAATTCACCGGCCGGGCCACCCAGCAGCGCCACGCCGCCGAGTTGATGCTGGCACGCCTCTCCGACCCCCAGGCGCTGGCCCGCGCCGGCGCCTCCGAGCGGCGCCTGCTCGCCTTCGCACGCGAGGTGGCGCGGCTGGACGCCACCCTGGCCGGCGAGGCCCGCGCCCGGCTGCGCGCCATGGTGCGCGAGGGGCTGAGCGGCGAGGCCACGCTCATTCCCGTCTTCCATCTGGTGCGCAGCGCAGCCCTCGCCCGCGCCCGTGGCTTCACCGTGCGCTTTGACGGGCTGCTCGATGGCGCGGCGCATGACCTGCTGATCACGCGGGAGGGTGCCTCGGCCGAGGTGGCACTCTGCACCGTCTCGGCCGAGGAGGGCCGCCCACTGCATCGCGGCGCCTGGTTCGACCTGATGGACCGCATGCATCCGGAATTGCAGACTTGGCTGGCCGCCCATCCCGGCCGCTATCTGCTGAAGATGACGCTGCCCGAGGGGGTGAGCGATACCCAGCAGCTCAGCCTCCTGCAGGATCGGATCCTGGCCATGCTGGCGGCGCAAAAGCGCCAGGATAGCAGTGCTGATCTGATCATGAAGCTCGACCCGCTGGTGCTGGCCGGGGCGCAGCTGGGGATGCAGGCGGCGCTGCGGCAGCAATTCGGCCCCGAGGCGCATCTGGCGGTGACGGCGGATGCCAATTCCGGCTCGGTCTTTGTCATGGCCGCGCGGGCGGGGCGGGAGAATGAGATTGCCCAGGCGGTGAAGTTGCGCATGGCGCAGACCGCGAGCAGCCGCCTCTCCGGCCGCCATCCTGGCATTCTGGCCATGTTCATCGAGGATATGGACCGCACCGAATGGCGCAGCCTGCGCGACAGCCTGGAGTTGGAAGGCGTCACCCGCCGCTTTCTGACCGAGCCCGAGGCGCGGCATGTGGTGGCGGTGAGCTGCGCCTCGCGCGCTGAGCTGTTTGGCCTGCCGGCACCTGATTCTGCGCCTGAGGGCGAGCTGCGCTTCCGCAATCCGGGCCACCCGGCGGCGAAGAACCCGCATCTTGCACCGGGCATTGCCTCCTCGGTGTGATCGTCGGTCTTAACTGGCTGCGGAAACACGAATCGCGAGGGAAGATAAGATCGAGGGGCTTTGCCCCTCGAGCACCCCAGCAGGGTCGACATGTATGTCGGCCCTGGTGGGAGAGCGGGAGAGCGCAAAGCCCTTTCGCTCTTTTCATCCGCCATCAGCGTGCTGTTGGAGCCTTTATTGGGCGAGTATCCTTATCCGCTCAAATAATTCGGTTTGGATGGATAATGCTCTAAAAATGAATCGCCGCTACGCCAAAGGCGATGGGATGGGCCAGCAGCAGCCCCACCCAGAGCACCGTGCCCAGCACCAGCGGCCGCAGCCCAATCTCCGAAAACTCAACCCGCCCGCGGCCGGAGAGCACCGCGCCGAAGGGCAGGATGGAGGTGGTGGGCGCCAGCCTGGCCCACATCTCTGGGTCTCGCCGGGCCAGTTTCGCGTCTATGCTGGGCATGCCCAGAAGGCAGGTGGCCAGGAAGGCGCCGAAGAAGATCAGGCTCGCCACATCGCCATTGGCCAGCATATGCACCCCGGCCCAGATGGCGAAGGACCACAGCATGGGGTGGCGCGTCACCCGGGTGATGCCGCGCGGCCCGCCCGCCGCCAGCTTCTGCCCCGCCGAGGTGGGGTTGGGCTGGGTGACCGAGGCGATGAAGAGGATAAAGGCCGGCAGCATCGCCAGCGCCAGCACCCAACGCAATTCACGCGGCGCCGACCAGAGGAACCACAGCTCCGCCTCCTGCCAGGCCATGACAAGCAGCATGATCGAGGCCACCGAACCGATGGAAAAGCCGATCATGAAGCCGATTTCGCCGATCAGGCCAACAATCCGCCCGCGCAGCGCGGTGCCGGCCACGCCGACATGCCAGCCGACCCAGAGCGCCGCAGCCAGAAGAAGAAGGAATATGCTCATGGCCGGCAAAGTGAACCATTGCGGCCATCCCTGCCAGCCCGGATTGCCTGTCGGCCGGCAATGTCGCAGTTTCGTGCAACAAGAAGGGCCAGCGGAATGAGCGCCGAGATCAGTGTGACCATGGAAGGCCATGTGGCGATTCTCGCCCTGTGCCGGCCGCCCAATAATTTCATTGACACGCTGCTCACCGGCCAGATCGCCGATGCGCTGGAGAGGCTGGACGAGGCCCCCGCCTGCCGCGCCGTGGTGCTGGCGGCCGAGGGCAAGCATTTTTGTGCGGGTGCGGATTTCTCCCAGGCCAATCGCCGCGCGGGCGATGCCGATGCCAGCGGCCGCACCATCTACACCGAGGGCGTGCGGCTGCTGCGGAGCAAAAAACCCATCGTGGCCGCGGTGCAGGGGACGGCGATTGGCGCGGGCCTTGGCCTCGCCGTGGTGGCGGATTTTCGCGTCACCTGCGCCGAGGCGCGCTTTGCCGCCAATTTCACCCGCCTCGGCTATCATCCAGGCTTTGGCCTGACCCGCAGCCTGCCCAGGCTGATTGGCGCGCAAAAGGCGCATCTGATGTTCATGACCGGAAGGCGCATCACCGGCGAGGAAGCCCATGCCATGGGCCTGGCCGATATGCTGGTGCCGCATGCGGAGCTGCGCGCGGCGGCCTGCGCGCTGGCTGCCGAAATCGCCGAGGCCGCGCCCCTGGCGATCACCGCCACCCGCGCCACATTGCGCGCCGGCTGGGACGCAGAATACGAGGCCGCGACGGCGCATGAACTGGCCGAGCAGGCGCGGCTGCGGGAAACCGCCGATTTCCGCGAGGGCACGCTGGCCAGCCGTGAACGCCGCCAGCCCAGGTTTATCGGCGCATGAGCCTGTTTTCTGCCCTGTTCAACCCAGGCTCGGTGGCGCTGATCGGCGCCTCGGCCGACCCGGGCAAGGATAATTCCCGCGCTCAGCGCCTGTTGCAGCGCGAGGGGTTTTCCGGCCGGATCATTCCGGTCAATCCCGGCCGGGCGGAGATTATGGGCGTGCCGGCCTTCGCCGATATCCGCGCCGTGCCCGGGCCGGTGGACCATGCCTTCATCATGGTGGCGGCGCGCGACGTGCCCGCCGCCATTGCCGGCTGCGTGGAGAAGGGCGTGGCGGTGGCCACTATTTTCTCGGCCGGTTTCGCCGAGGCTGATGCCGCCGGCCGCGCCCGGCAGGATGAGATGGTGGCCACCGCGCGGGCGGGGGGCTTGCGGCTGCTGGGGCCCAATTGCCTGGGCGTGGTCAGCGTGGCCAGCCGGGTGCCGCTCACCCTCAATGCCGCCATCGAGGCCGAGCCGCTGCTGGCCGGGCGGCTGGCCCTGGTCTCGCAAAGCGGCAGCATGATGGGGGCCTTGTTCTCCCGCGCTGCCGCGCGCGGGATTGGCTTTTCGCGCATGGTCTCGGTGGGCAATGAATGCGACATCGGCGTGGGCGAATTGGCCGAGCTGCTGGTCGAGGATGACGCGACCGGGGCTGTGCTGCTTTTCCTCGAAACCTTTCGTGATGCGCCGCGTCTCGCCGCCGCCGCCCGGCGGGCGCATGCGCTGGGCAAGCCGATCATCGCCTATAAGTTGGGGCGTTCCGAGGTGGGGCGGACCATCGCGCTGTCGCATACCGGCGCCATGCTGGGCGGCGATGAGCTGGCCCAGGCCTTCTTCCGCGCCCATGGCATTCTGCGCGTCGAAACCCTGGAGGGGTTGCTGGAAACCGCCCGTCTGGTGATGGGCCATAAGCCGCCGCGCGGGCGTGGCTTCTCGGCCATGACCGCCACGGGCGGGGGGGCTGCCATGGTGGTGGACCGGTTGGGCCTGCATGGCCATGCGCTGGTCGGCCCCGATGCGGGCCTGCGCGAGAGGCTGGGCGAGGGGGGCATTCGCATTCCGGACGCGCCGCTGATCGATCTGCCGATGGGCGCCTCGGGCCCCACGCCCTATTCCACCACGCTCAGGGGCATGGACGCGGCCGATACCGCCGATGCGCTGCTGGCGGTGCTGGGCAGCAGCGCCCGCAACCAGCCGGAGCGGGCGCTGTCGCATATCACCCCGGCCTTGCCGGCAGGGCGGCCCTTGGCGGTGTTTGCCGCGCCCCAGGCGGATGCGGCGCTGGCGCTGTTCGAGGCTGCGGGCATCGCCGCGTTTCGTACCCCGGAATCCTGCGCCGATGCGCTGCATGCCTATCTCAGCTGGCGCGAACCGGCCGCACTCAAGGGTGGCGCGCTGCCGCCGGCCCTGCCTGAGGCCCAACGGCTGAATGAGCATGAGGCCTGCGCGTTTTTCGACGAGCTTGGCATCACCCCGCCCGGCGCGCGGGTGCTGCGCAGCCCGGCCGATGCCGCGGGCATGGCGGGGCCGCTGGCGCTGAAAATTCTCTCGCCCGATATCCTGCACAAGACCGATGCCGGGCTGGTCAGGCTGGGCGTGGCCACTGCCGATATTGCCGCAACCGTCGCTGATTTGCTGGCCCGCGCCGCGCAAGCTTTTCCTGCGGCGCGGCTGGATGGCGTGCTGGCCGCCCCCATGCATAAGGGCTTGGCGGAGGTCATCCTGGGCTATCGGCGTGATGCCGAGGTGGGGCCGGTGGTCGTGCTCGGCATGGGGGGTGTCCTGGCCGAACTCACCCGGCGCATCACAGCGCGCATCGCGCCGGTCAGCCTGGAAGAGGCGATGGGCATGATTGCCGATCTGCCGGAGTTGCGGCTGTTGCAGGGTTTTCGCGGCCTGCCGCGCGGCGATGTGGCCGCGCTCGCCGCTGCCATCCAGGCACTTTCCCCCCTTGCCGCCAGCGATGTGGCGGAAGCGGAGATCAACCCCCTTATCATCAAGCCAGAGGGCCAGGGCGTTGTCGCCCTTGATGGCCTTTTGCTGCGCATGGGAGACTGAAGCATGCTCGACACCACCACCCGCGAAGAGCACCGCATGGTGCAGGAATTGGTGCAGAAATTCGTCACGCGCGACCTGATGCCGCTCGAGCCGCTGATTCTGGCGCGCGAGGCGAATGGCGGCAAATACGCGCTGACCACCGAGGAGGAGGCGCCGCTGCGCGCCACATGCCGCGAATTGGGGCTTTGGGCACTCGACGCGCCAGAGGAATATGGCGGCGCCAACCTGCCCACCATTGCCCTGATGGGCGTGGAGGAGGAAATGGCCCGCACGGTGGTGCCCTTCACCATCCCGCCCGATAGCCCGAACTTGCACATGCTGGTCGCCGTGGCCGATGCCTATCAGCGCGAGCGCTACCTCACCCCCTATGCTGCCGGCGAGATGCGCTCATGCATCGCGATTTCCGAGCCGGTGGCGGGCGGCGACCCTTCGGGCATGCTGACCAAGGCGGTGCAGGATGGTGATGATTGGGTGATCAACGGGCGGAAAATCTGGGTCAGCAATGTGCCGGCGGCGGATTTCATCGTGCTGATGGCCCGCACCTCGCCCGGCAAGCGCGAGGCGGGGGTGACGGCCTTTATCGTTGAGCGTGGCACGCCCGGTTTCATCATCGAGCGCGAGATTGCGATGATTGGCGGCAAGAAGACCTATGAGCTGGTCTTCGAGGATTGCCGCGTGCCGGCGCGCAATGTGCTGGGGGGCCTGGGCGCTGGCTATGCGCCGATGCAGCTGCGGCTGAATGTGCGGCGGCTGCAAATGGGCGCGCGCTGCGTGGGCATCGCCCGGCGTGCTTTGGAGATGATGTGCAGCCACGCCAAGCAGCGGGTGACCTTTGGCGCGCCGCTGGCCGACCGCCAGGCGATTCAGTGGTGGATTGCCGATGCGGCCACCAAGATCCATGCCTGCCGGCTGATGGTGCAAGCCGGGGCTGCCACCATGGATGCGGGTGGCGATGTTCGCAATGAGGCCAGCATGATCAAGGTCTTCGGCACCGAAATGGCCACCGAGGTGGTCAATCACGCCATGCAGGCGCATGGCGCCATGGGCATGACCAAGGAGTTGCCGCTGCAATTGATGGCGAACCAGGTGCGCCTCATGCATGTCTATGAAGGGCCGACCGAGGTGCACCGGATGGCGATTGCCAAGCGCACCCTCAAGGAACTCGGCTGAGGCTTATTGCGGCCACATCACCCAGCCCCGGATGGGGGCTGGGTGCACAGCGTGGCCGATTTACAGCATCGCCATGCCGCCATTCACATGCATGGTGGAGCCGGTCACCCAGCCCGCCTCATCGGCGGCCAGATAGGTGACCGCCGCCGCCACATCGGCGGCCACGCCCATGCGGCCCAGCGGGATCTTACCGGTCAGGGCATCGCGCTGCGCCTCGTTCAGCTTTTGCGTCATCGGCGTGTCGATAAAGCCCGGGGCGACCACATTCACGGTGACATTGCGCGATGCCACCTCCTGCGCCAGGGATTTCGACATGCCGATCAGCCCAGCCTTGGCGGCGGCGTAGTTCGACTGGCCGGGATTGCCCATCACGCCCACGATCGAGGCGATGGAAATGATCCGCCCCGCGCGGCGCTTGAGCATGCCGCGCAGCGCGGCGCGGGCCAGGCGGAAGGGGGCGTTGAGATCAACCTCCAGCACCGCATTCCAATCCTCAGGCTCCATCCGCAGCGCCAGACGGTCGCGGGTGAAGCCGGCATTGTTCACCAGGATGTCGAGGCGGCCTTCGGTGGCCTCCACACCCTCAACCAGTGCGGTCGCGGCGTCAGGCTCGGCCAGATCGGCCACCGCCACGCGGGCGCGTTCGCCCAATTGCTCGGCGAGGGCCGCGAGTTCCGCCTCACGCCGGCCGCTGAGCACGACATGCGCGCCCTGCCCGTGCAGCGCCTGTGCAATGGCCACGCCAATGCCCGAGGAGGCGCCCGTCACCAGCGCAATCTTGCCGTCCAGCCTGAACATGTGTGTCTCCCTGAATGCGTTAGAGCATCACCCGTTCAAACGGAATCGTTTGAACGGGTAAAGATGCTCGATAAACAAAAACTTAGAGCTTTTGCGAACGGAATAGGCTCTAAACGGAGGCGAGGAAGGCCTCGATATCCGCAGGCGTGCCGATGGCGCTCGCTGTCGCGTCCGGCGCATTACGCTTCATGAGGCCGGTCAGCACTTTGCCTGAGCCGATTTCGGCAAAGCGGTCGCAGCCCATGGCCACCATTGCCGCCACGCATTCGCGCCAGCGCACCGTGCCGGTCACCTGGCGGACCAGCAGATCGATGATCGCGGCCGGCTCGCTCACCCGCGCGGCGGTGACATTGGCCACCAGCGGCGGCGCGGGGGGGGCCATGCTGACGGCGGCCAGGGCCTCGGCCATCACATCGGCGGCCGGGCCCATCAGGCTGGAATGGAAGGGGGCGGAGACGGGCAGCAGCATGCCGCGCTTCACGCCGCGCGCCTTGGACACCTCAATGGCGCGCAGCACCGCGCTGCGATGGCCGGAGATGACCGATTGGCCGCCGCCATTGTCATTGGCCAGTTCCACCACCTCGCCCTGTGCGGCCTCGGCGCAGATTTCGGCGGCGAGGTCGGCCTCGGCGCCCAGCAGGGCCGCCATGGCGCCGAGTTCGGGCGGCACGGCCTCCTGCATCGCCTGGCCGCGCAGGCGCAGCAGCCGGGCGGTGACCGCCACCGGCAAGGCGCCGGCTGCGGTCAGGGCGCTGTATTCGCCCAAGGAATGGCCGGCCACCAGGGCCACCTTATCGGCCAGGCGGAAGCCGCCCTCACGCTCCAGCACCCGCACCACCGCCATGGAGACGGCCATGAGCGCGGGTTGGGCATTGGTGGTGAGGGTCAGTTCATCGGGCGGGCCTTCGAAGATCAGGCGCGAGAGTTTTTGCTCCAGCGCGTCATCCACCTCCTGGAAGGTTTCCCGCGCGATGGGGAAGGCGTCGGCCAGATCCCGGCCCATGCCGGGTGATTGGCTTCCCTGACCAGGGAAGATGAAGGCGAGGGCCATGATAAACCTTGTATGCCGTGAAAAGGGTTTGATTTAATAATTGCAGGCATCCAAACCCGAACTCGCGCCCCCGCGTCAATCCCGCGGCGGCGGGTTTCATCACGCTTCCTTGTAGCGATAGCCGATCCCATAGAGCGTTTCGATCTGCTGGAAATCATCATCCACATCGCGGAACTTCTTACGCACCCGCTTCACATGGCTGTCGATGGTCCGGTCATCGACATAGATATTCTCGCCATAGGCGGCATCGATGAGCTGATCGCGGTTCTTGACCATGCCGGGGCGCAGTGCGAGCGCTTTGACCAGCAGGAATTCCGTCACCGTCAGTTGGATTTGTTTGCCCTTCCACAGACAGGCATGTTTGGTCTCATCGAGGGTGAGGTCGCCACGGGTGATCACGCCGCCGGCTGGCTGGCCCGCAGCCTCGGCGCGGTTGGTGTCGTTGCGGCGCAGCAGGGCGCGGATGCGCTCCAGCACCAGGCGCTGGGAGAAGGGCTTGGTGATATAGTCATCGGCGCCCAGGCGCAGGCCCATCAGCTCATCCACCTCCTCATCCTTGGAGGTGAGGAAGATGACCGGCATGGCGGTGCGGGTGCGCAGGCGTTGCAGCAACTCCATGCCATCCATCCGGGGCATTTTGATGTCGAGCACGGCCAGATCGGCCGGCTTGGCCAGCAGGCCTTGCAGCGCGCTTTCGCCATCGGTGTAGGTGCGCACCGAAAAGCCCTCCTGCTCCAGCGTCATCGATAGGCTGGTGAGGATGTTGCGGTCGTCATCGACCAGAACGATCGTGTGCGGCATGGGGATATCTCCTGACCCCTGCATAGCCGCTGGCGCCGCGCCGCGCCAAGGTGATCTTGCCTCCAACCGGTGGCATGGACTGCTGGCGCGGGGGAGGTTAGCCTCAATCTATGCGAATCTATGAATTCCTGACGGTCGACGTCTTCACCACCACCCGCTTCGGCGGCAATCCGCTGGCCGTCTTCCCGGATGCGGCGGGGATGAGCGATGCCGAGATGCAGGCCATTGCCGCCGAGTTCAACCTCAGCGAAACCACCTTCGTGCTGCCGCCGGCGGATGCGGCCAATACGGCGCGGGTGCGTATTTTCACCCCTGCGCGGGAATTGCCCTTTGCCGGCCACCCCAATGTGGGCACCGGCTGGGCGCTGGCCGGGCGCGCGGTGGAGAATGTGCTGCGCTTTGAGGAATTGGCCGGGCTGGTGACGGTGACGTTGGAGCGCGACGCGGCGGGCGCGCTCACCGCCGCCACCATCGCAGCCCCCCTGCCGCTGACGCTGGGGCCGGATTTCACGCCGGGCGAGATTGCGCCCTGCGCCGGGCTGAACCCTGGCGACATCATCACCACCCACCACGCGCCCATCTGCGGGTCGGTGGGCAATCCGTTCATACTGGCAGAGGTGACGCCCGAGGCGCTGGCCCGCGCCGCGCCTGACGCCATGGCGATGAAGCGGCTCTCCGCCGCGCATCCGGTGCTGAACAACCGCGCCGCGCTGTATATCTACGCCCATGACGGCGCGAAGCTGCGCAGCCGGATGTTCGCGCCCTCCCTGGGCGTGGGCGAGGACCCGGCCACCGGCAGCGCCGCCACGCCGCTGGCTGGGCTGCTGCTGCAGCTTTCGGGCGCTGATTTGGGCCATTGGGATATGCATCAGGGGGTAGAAATGGGCCGACCGAGCCTGCTGCGCACCACCGCGCGCCGAACGGAAGCGGGGATCATGACCACCGTGGGTGGCGCCTGCGTGCCGGTCATGCGGGGTGAGATTTCGCTGTAGCGGCCGCAACCGCGGCTTGCGGCGGGCGGTTTGGGCAGCCATGCTCGGCGCTGTTATGATCCACCGTCAGGCGCGCGGGCGGCCCTGTTAGCCCTTCGCGCGGGAGAATTCGAAACGCCATGCCGCGCCATATCGCCTGCCTCTCCTTTGATTTCGACACTTGGTCCGGCTTCGCCTCGCGCGGGTTGCTGACGCCCACGCCGATCTCGCGCGGCGAATTCGGCGTGGTGGGGGCGGGGCGCATTCTGGACCTGCTGAAATCACGCGGCATCAAATCCAGCTGGTATATCCCCGGCATCGTGATCGAGACCTATCCGGAGGCCTGCGCCCGCGTGGTGCGCGAGGGCCATGAGGTGGGGCATCATGGCTGGAGCCATGTGCAACCCGCTTTGCTGCCGGCTGCGCGCGAGGCGGATGAATTCGCGCAAGCCGTGGAGAGCATCAAGCGGCTCACCGGGGCCATCCCTTCGGGCTATCGTTCACCGGCCTGGGATATCAGTGACCGCACGATCGACCTGATGATCGAACATGGGCTGAATTATGATAGTTCGATGATGGGCCATGACCACCACCCCTATTTCGCCCGGCGCGGCGATGTGGTGAGCGAGGCGGCGCCGATGCAGTTCGGCACCACCACCAATTTGGTGGAAATCCCCATCAGCTGGTCGCTCGATGACCATCCGCATTTCGAATTCTTCCGCACCAAGGAACATTTGATGCCCGGCCTGGCCAATGCCAATGCCGTACTGGAGAATTTCGTCGCCGATTTCGAGTATATGCGGCGCACGGAGGAGTGGGGCATGCTGGTCTATACCTTCCACCCCTATGTCATCGGCCGTGGCCACCGCATGCTGATGTTGGAAAAGCTGATCGATGCGCTGAGCGCCATGGGTGCCGAATTCTGCACGTTGGACCAGATTCAGCGCGAATTTCGCGCGCGGGTGGCGTGAACCGGCGAGGTTGAGCGCGCCGCCGGTGAGCGGCCTGGCCTAGGCTCGGATCAGCCGGCGGTGAGCACCGGCATGTCGATCCAGCGGCGCTCAGTGTGGCTGGCATGGCAGGCCTCCACCAATTGCAGGCCACGCGCGGCGGCCAGCAGCGATGTGGTGTTTGGGCCATCCTCGGCCAAGTGGCGCAAAAACGCCTCCCAGGCCATGCGGTAGGAATTCTTGAGCACCACCACATCGGGCACCGGCGCCCATTGCGCGTAGAGATCCTGCGCCACCGGCACATCCACATTCCAGCCCGGCTTGGGGGTTGTGCCGAGTGCCTGCGCCACGCAGCGATGCAGCCCCGCAACCGCGCTGCCTTGAGTGCCCTGCACCGTGATGGTCAGCAGATCATCGCGCCGCACCCGATCGGCCCAGGAGGCATTGATCTCCAGCGCCGCGCCGCATTCCAGGTCGAGCAGCGCGCGCGCCTCATCCTCGACATCGACCTGGTAGGGCTGGCCGCGCTCGTCGCGTCGCTGCGGCTGGGCGGTGCGCAATTGGCAGGTGACGGCGGTTGGGCGGCCGAAAAGCCCATCGACGATGTAGCGCCAATGCGGAAACATATCGAGCACCAGCCCGCCGCCATCAGCCTGACGATAATTCCAGGAAGAACGTTGCGCCGGCACCTGCTCGCCATCAAAGACCCACCAGCCGAAATCGATCCGCACCGAGAGCAGGCGGCCGAAGAAGCCTTGCTCACGCAAGAGGCGCAGCTTGGTGAGGCCGGGCAGAAACAGCTTATCCTGCACCACGCCATGCTTGCGGCCGCGGGCCTCGGCGGCGGCGAGCATGGCCATGGCCTCGGCCTGGGTCGGTGCCACCGGCTTTTCCAGATAGATGTGCTTGCCGGCCTCAATCGCGCGCATCGCCAAAGCCGGGCGGCCGGCGGTGAAGGCGCTGTCGAAGAAGAGTTCATCGGCGGGGTCGGCCAGGGCGGCATCAAGGTCAGTCGTCCAGCGCGCCACGCCATGGGCGCGGGCCAGGGCCGCCAGTTTTTCCGGGTTGCGGCCAACCAGTATGGGGTCCGGCAGCAGCCTGTCGCCATTGGCCAGTGGCAGCCCACCTTCCTTCGCAATGGCCAGCACAGAATTGACCAAATGCTGGTTGGTGCCGATGCGCCCCGTGACGCCATGCATGATGATACCCAGGCGACGCGTGGCCATGTCAGTCTCCATAAACGATCAGGGTGGGGCTCATGCCATCATCCGGTAGAGCTCGCGGTTCAACTCCGCCACCATGCGGGCGAAGGCATCGGTCAGCCGCATCTCGGGCAGGCGCGGGCGGGGCAGATCCACGGTGATGACGCGCTCGATTCGGCCCGGCCGGGGCGTCATCAGCACGATGGCATCGGAGAGAAACACCGCCTCGGCCAGGGAATGGGTGACGAAGAGCACCGTCTTGCGGAAACGGGCATGGATGCGCATCAATTCGATGCCCATGCGGTCACGGGTGATCTCGTCGAGTGCGGCGAAGGGCTCGTCCATCAGCAGCACATCGGGGTCCAGCGCCAGGGCGCGGGCCAGCGCGGCGCGGGACTGCATGCCGCCCGAAAGCTGCGCCGGGCGCTTGGCGCCAAAACCCTCCAGCCCGACCAATTGCAGCAATGCCGCCACATCCGGCGCGGGGCGGCCGGTGCGTTTGGCGGAGAGTTCATGCAGCAGCGCCACATTATCGGCGATGCGCAGCCAGGGCATCAGATTGGGCGCTTGTGAAACGAGGCCAATGCGGGCCTCGCGGCGCATTTGCGAGGCCGGGGTGCCGGCAATGGTGATGCTGCCCGCGGTTGGCGCGATCATGTCACCCACCGCGCGCAGCAGGGTGGATTTGCCGCAGCCCGAGGGGCCGACAAGCGAGACGAAAGCCCCCTCTGGCACGCCGATATTGATATCGGCGAGCGCCTGCACCGGCTCCGCGCCGCCCTGGCCATAGGTGACCTGCACGTCGCGCACGGCGATGAAGGCGGGCGCGGTTTCGCTGCCTGTTGGGCCGGCCAGAATCAAGCCGCCGGCCTTTCGCGCACCAGGGTGGCGAGGCTGCGGGCTTCCTCGATGCGCTCGACGAATTCATTGGTGTAGAGTTCGCGCGCGCTGGGCCGGCGCTGCAAATCGCCGCCTTCCATCAGGTAGTTGATCGAGCTTTCCCATTTGCTCTCGTCGAAGCGGCCAAAGCGTTCGGCGAAATCGGGGCTGCGATAAAGGTCATAGATCATCCGAAGCTTGCGCACTTCCAGCGCGTGCATCCGGTCGGGCGAGACTTCGACAACATAGTTCATCGCCTGGTCCATATTGGCGCTGGTCCAGATCAGCGCCTTCATCGTGGCGCGGATGAAGCGCTCGGTCAGGTCGCCACGGCGCATTTCACGCTCATTGGCGACGATGGCGGTGCCGCAGAATTTCACCCCGAAATCCTTCAGCGCCATGACGTTGCAGGGGAAGCCGCGCTCCTCCAGCGTCAAGGGCTGGCCATAGGAGAAGCCAAAGCCGCAATCCGCCTGGCCGGCGGCGACCATCTGGATCTCCGCCCCGCGATTAATGGTGAGGAGGGTGATATCATTGCGGGTGAGCCCACCGGCCTGCAGCAGCGGGTCAAGCAAGCCGCGCACCTGCGCCTGGAAGAAGGTGATACGCTTGCCGCGCAAATGCTCGGGCCGGCTGATGCCGCTGCTTTTCAGCGCGAAGACCGAGAAGGGATTATCCGGTTGGTCGGCCATCACCGCCACCACCGGCAAATTGGCGGCGCGCGACTTGATATAGCCATCGGCATTGGCGACGAGAAACTGCTCCCGGCCGGCGGCGATGAAGACCTCGTTCTGCTGGCCGGCGGCGGCGGGGCGGATTTCAAGGTTGATGCCCTCGGCGCGGTAAATATTCTGCCGCAGCCCGGCGTAATATTGCGCATGCATCGCCCAGGGGGTGAAGTTCAGCCGCAGGATGGCGTCCTGCAGCCGCCCCTGGGCGCGGGCGGGGCGCAGGCCGATGGGGGCAATGGGCGCGGCCAGCGCGCCCAGGGCCACGAATGTCCTTCGTGATGTCATGGCGTTTCTCCGTGTTATGTATGGGCGCGGGTGGCGCCATCTTCCTGCCGCCAGGACAGGGCCTTCTCCACGGCGCCCATCGCGCCAAAGAAGGCCATGCCGATGCCGGCGAGCAGGATGATGGCGGCGAAGCTGCGCGCGGTGTTGAAATTAAAGCTGCCCGACAGCACCAGATAGCCAATGCCATCCGTGGCCGCGAGCCATTCCGCCACAATGGCGCCCAGCACCGCCAGCGTGGTGGCAATGCGCAGGCCGGCGAAAATATAGGGCACCGCATAGGGCAGCCGCAGGCGCAAAAAGGTTTGCCGGCTGGTGGCGTCAACGCTGTGGAAGACATCGACAAGCCCCGCATCCACCTGCTTGAAGCCGGCCATGGTGTTGATCACCACCGGGAAGAAGGCGATGGAGGCCACCACCAGCAGCTTCGACCCCGCCCCGGCACCGACCCAGAGCAGGATCAGCGGCGCGATGGCAATCTTGGGCACGGATTGGCTGGCGACGAGGATGGGCATGAGCATGCGCTCGACCAAGGGCCAGCGGATCATCGCCATGCTGGCGGCCAGGGCGAAGACCACGGCCGCGACATAGCCGGCCAGAATGCCCCAGACCGTCTGCCCGGCATGGAAGAAGATGAGCCGCCCGTCGCGGATAAATTCCGCCACCACATCGCTGGGCGCGGGCAGCAGAAAGCGCTGGATATCCAGCCCCACCACCGCCGCCTCCCATAGCAGCAGCAGCGCGGCCATGGTCAGCAATGCGGCGCCAGGCCCCGCTGCCCAACGGCCCATGCGTGGCAAGAGGCCCATGGGGTTCAATCCACCGGCACCAGGCGGGAGAGGCGGCGGGGGTTCATCTCGGCCAGCAGGATGGTGCCATCGGGCGCCTGGCAGACCCCATGCGCGCCATTGAGCACCGCCCGGCCACGGCCGATGAGCGCGCCATCGGCCGCCAGCAGCGACAGCCTGGGCACCTGGTCGGTCACATAAAGTTGGCCCTTGGCATCGCCCCATATATCCATCGGCTTGTGGAAATCATCGATGCTGCGGATGAAGCCGCCGGTGGGGGTGAAGAATTGCAGCCGCGAATTGTCCCGATCGGCCACCACCACCGTCCCATCGGGCTGCACCCAGACGGCGTGCGGGATGAGGAATTGTCCTGGCCCCCGCCCCGGCTCACCCCAGCCGCCCAGCGGCGTGCCGGCGGAGGAGAAGCGATGCACCCGCGCCGCCGCATAGCCATCGCCCACATAAATATCGCCATTGGGCGCGAAGGCGATATCGCAGGGGGAATTGAACGGGCGGAGGGCCTGATGGCGCTCACCGATCCGCCCCAACTCCTTGCCATGGCGGTTGAAGATGATGACCTGATGGGCGTCGCGGTCCACCACATAGACATCGCCGGCGGGTGAGACGCCGAACATATGCCCATCGGCCACTTCCTTGGCACCAAAGGCGTGTTCGCGCCGGCCATCGGGGGAGAGCACCAGCACGGAGGGCGATTCGGGGTCGGTATAGGCGTCCTGCCGCAGCAGGACGAAGATGCGGCCTTCGGCATCGGTTGCGACATCGGAAATGCCGCCCACGCCATCGGTCTCGCCCCAGGGGCGCTGGATGGCATAGCGTTGCGTGCCGAGGGTGATGTGCAGGGTGTGTCGGGTCATGCCCGCCAGATTGGCATGGCTTGGGCAGGCATGTCAGGGTGGGTTGATGGATGGAATACAGCATCAGCGCGCGCATGGGCGCCTGCAACTGCGCTGGGGGGCGAAGGGGTTGGTGGACCTCTTCCAGGCCTCGCCCATGCGGGCACTCTTCCCCGGCGCGGAACCGGGGGAGCCTGCGACCATCGCGCAGGTCAATGTCGCCGGCGGGCTGGCGGGCGGCGATAGCGCTGATTTTGAACTGATTTTGGAGGATCATGCCCAGGCCACGCTGACGGCAGCGGCGGCGGAGAAGATCTATCGCAGCCTCGGCCCCGAAAGCCGCATCACCACAAGCGTGGCGCTGGGCGCCGGCGCGCGGCTGGAATGGCTGCCGCAGGAGGTGATCCTGTTCGATGGCGCAATGCTGCAGCGGCGGCAGGATTTTGCGCTCGGCGCCGGGGCGGAGTTGCTGCTGGCGGAAATGCTGGTCTTCGGCCGCGCCGCGCGGGGCGAGGCGTTTGCCCATGGCCAGGTGTTCGATTCCTGGCGGCTGCGCGGGCCACAAGGGCTGCTCTGGGCCGATGCGCTGGCCATG
>NZ_JBBARU010000074.1:0-17279 GCF_040399605.1 Rhodovarius sp.
TCCACCGCCGCCAAAGCCGCCCGCATCTGCCGCCTGCCGGCCTCAAAAGAATACTGGCTGCGCGCCAAGGCCACCGCGCTGTCAGACATCGCCGTCCAGCGCGCTTCATCGGCATAGAGCGCGCCAATACCCTCCACCCATTCCGCCACACTCTCCGCCACAAAGGCCTCGCGGCCATGCGCCATGCCGGTGCCTTCGGCCGCCACGGCAGAAGGCACAACCGGCACCCCAGCGGCCAGCGCGCCAATCACCTTGCCCTTGAGCCCCGCGCCCGAGCGCAGCGGCGCCACGAAAACCCGGCAAGTGTCATAAACCTCGGCCACATCCGCCACATAGCCGGCCAACACCACATCGGCCGCCGCCCTGCGGCGCAGCGCATCGGGCATCTCGGTGCCGTAAACCATAAACCGCACGCCAGGCAGCGCGCTGCGCAGCGCCGGCATCACCTCGTCAATGAAAAACAACACTGCGTCCAAATTCGGCGGATGGCCGAAATTGCCCAGAAAGGCGATATCTCTTCGGGGGCCAAACCCCGCCTGACGCCCCTTGCTCTCCACCACCCAGGGGCTGCGCATCACCCGCCCGCGGCCCAGATTATGCGACAATATCACCGCTGCCTCCGCCTCGGTGTAGGATAAGGTGACATCCACCTTGCGCATCACCTCCAACTCAGCCTCGCGCGTCTTCAGCGCCGCATTCATCGCCGCAGGGTCGTTCGTCACCAGAGCGGCGCGGATTTCCCGCAGGAAATGCAAATCGGCATTGCAGAACATAATCCGCGACTGCGGCGCCTCTCGGCGGATCATATCCACATAGCGCTGCGCCACCTGGTAGCTTGTGATGTAGATGACATCAAACTCGCGCCCCCGCTCGGCAATAAAATGGCTGATGGGGCCACAATAAGGCGCATAGACACATTCAATACCCAGGCGCTGCAACGCCGTGGTGTAATGGCCCAGATAGGCCAAATTCTCCGGCAGAAAGGTCAATTGCCCGCCCAGGCTCTGCAATAGCCGCATTTCTTGCAGCGCAGCATGGCCGCTGGCACTGTTATCCGGCCGCGGCGTGTGCGAATCAATCACCAGAACGCGAAACAAGGCGCTAGCACCTTGCGCTGCCCGCAGATCGGGCCCCAGCGGCCGATGCAGCAATTCCTGCGCCCAGCGCGTCCGGAATTTCTTGTCATTGATCGATTGATAGCGCTTGTTGTCCTCACCCACGGCCAAAACGCCGCTGGACTGCCCCTCAAAATGAATGACCTCCGAGAAGGGGCAGTAATAGACCTTCCGGCCAGATTGCTGCACCCGCATCGCCAGGTCAGCATCCTCATAATAGGCAGGCGCGAAATATTCGTCGAAGCCACCCAATTCCTGCCATACCGCCCGCGGCATCATCATGGCGGTGGAAGCGACATAATCAGTCTTTCGGATATAATTATACTGTGAGTTATAGGCATTTTGTCCATGACCATGGCTTCCACACTGATCCCGGGCAATAAACCCACCGGCCTGTTGCAGCCTGCCATCGGGGTGGAGCAATTTGGACCCGACCAATCCTGCCGCTGGAGATATTTCAAAGACATGCAGCAATTCATCCAGCCAGGATGATGTCACTTCGGTGTCGTTATGCAGAATAACGACATATTGCCCGCGCATCGCCGCCGCGCCGCGATTGCAACTGCGCACAAAACCCAGAGTTTCCTCATTGCGTAGCAGCGTCACGCCGCTGATAAGCCGCGCCAAGGCCTCTCTCTGCTCGGTTGATCCGTCATCGACAATGATGACTTCGAAACTGGCCAGATTGGGCGCCAGCAGCAGCGAGGCGAGGCAATTATATGTCACCTCAACGCGGTTATGCACCGGAATGACAATGGAAACCAAAGGGTTCTCCACATCGGGGAAAGCCAAGCTGCTGCGCACCAAATCCTTGGAACTAAACCCCGCCAGCACAGCATCATAGGCTCGGCCGATTTGCGCATGGGCCTGTGGGCTCAGCACCCGCCCGGCCGTGGAGCATTGCTTGCGCAGCGATTCATGCCGCCGCCCCGCCATCGCCGACATAAAGCCTGGAAAATCGCGCGCGTAGCGGCGCAGCGCATCCTCCGGAGTTGATACCGTGGGCAATTGCACCGCCGCATCGGCCAGCGCCGCACCGCTTGGCGCATCAGCCAGCCGAACCCAGGCCGCCCGCCCATCAAAGGCGGATAAGGGCAGCGGAATCTCAAAGGCGCGGCTGGTATTGGGGAGAAACTCCCCCAGTTCCATCCGACCCACCAATACCCCGTCGAGCAACACATGCAGGCCACCGCCCCAATGTGTTTCGGCAGTGATCTCACAGGCAAATACGGTGCCGCGCAGTTCCAGCAACCGCGCCTTGATCCGCATGTCTGGCGCAGTATAGGCCTGCGGGCCGCCGGCTAAATCTGCCCCGCTGCCGGCGATTTTGATTGTAAATTCAAATTTTTCGCCAGGCGGCAAATCCTGCGGCAGTGGTAGCCTGAAGGCGCAATGGCCCTGTTGAATCTCGGCTTTCGCTAGGTCGTTCCGGTAGAGATTGGCCAGTCCAACCGCATGAAGATTGCCCTGCGCCCAAAGCTCAACCCGCGCTGGTTCTTCAGTGCCTCCAACCCAATGTGCCCAACCCTCGGCTACGCCATCGATAATGCCATCGAAACTGCCTCTAAACCGTGGCCCCGAGTTGATGATCGGCACGGCCGCCACGCCCAACCCAGCCTCATTGGCAGGCGTATCACCCCCCTCGGCGCTCCCATGAGGCGACGACAATGGCAGTTCAGGCACGGCTAACGCCGCAACACATGTGAGGCCAATTCGGCCAAGGGCCGTATGGCGCATCCCAGGCGCGGGCGTGAGCGCCTATGCCGCTGACATGTCTGGGGAGCATCGGCCGGGCTGGGCATGGGCAGCCTCCTTCATTGTTTGGAATATATTAAATATGATAATGCATGAAAAATGCAAGATCGTCTTGGTCTGAGATGATGCGCCCGCCACCCGCCCGGCAGCGCAATCCGGCAAGGTCGGCCGGCCCGGCTGGTCGGCTGTCTGCCAAAGGCACAACCCGTCTTCCGGCGCCGGCTGAGCGCGCCTAGCTTATCCGCATCGACCAGCTCACCGCGTTCCTACTGTTCCTGCGCACCCTCGAGCGCGGCGGCATTGCCGCGGCGGGCCGCTCGCTCGGGCTATCGGCGACGGCGGCGTGGCGGGCGCTGCGCGAATTGGAGGGCGACCTCGCCTTACGGCTGTTCGACCGCACCACGCGCCATGTCGCGCCGACCGAGGCAGGGCAGTGATGATGCCCTGCTCGCCTATGCGCGGGCGAAGGGAGCGACAGTCTATCACCTTTGCGGCACGTGCCGCATGGGCGGCGTGGATGATCAATAAGCGTGGAAAGGGATCCCCAGGGGGTGGAGTACCTCAAGCGCCTATCCAAGCGATCTGCCAGAGGGATTGAGCCCCGCCCTGCACAGGGCCGGGGCCGCCTGAGCGCGGTTCGAGCGCCTAACCCAAGCCCCCGCGACTTGAGGTCATCATCAACTTAAGCAACTTGTATGGGGTTTTTGGTCGGAGCGGCGGGATTCGAACCCACGACCCCCAGTCCCCCAGACTGGTGCGCTACCAGACTGCGCTACGCTCCGGCTTGGGGTTTCTATAAGATTCCCGGGGGTTTCGCGCAACCCCCATCTAAACCGTCCAAAAAACCACCGAGAACAAAGCGGAAATAAATGGCACAATTCGGTCACAACGGGCGGGCTATGGCACAGATCGGTCACGCGGATGTTCACGTTTGTTCCAAAATTCGGAAACTTTGCGTGGGATAATTTTCAGAATACCGATGACTTGCCGGCGCCCGGGGATGCGCGCTTGGGGTTCGAGGGCGGCGCGGGGGGGATAAGTCCGCAATCAGCCCTGTCCCACAAGGCGATCGGCCAATAGCCCCGGAGCGCAATAAGACAGACCGCATCGCCGGGATGTCACCGCCGGGACTGGAAAACCAATCCCTCATAATATATAATTTAGGAATGGAAAAATAGCGGAGCTTCTAATGTCGCGTCGCCTACAGTCCCGAATTGCGCCCACCATCGAGCTGCGAGAAATCAAGATTATGCTGTATCAGCAACGGCCTCCAGAGGTTTTATGCACCGGGATATTCCCGACCGCACCGACCAAAGTGCGCCATTCCTCCAGCGTGAAGATCACCACCTTCCAACTGGGGGCGGCCGCCATCGCCTTCGTCGAGGAGATGAAGGCGCAGTTCGGCGCGGTGGCGGCTGGGGCTGCTGGGGATGGCCCTGAATTGCCGCCCCCAAAGAAGCGGCCAGCCAAGTGGGGTGACGCACACTGATGGGCAACGCCAAGCAAAAGATTCAACCTCTCGATCACCACCTCGGAGCGCGGATCGCAGAGGCGCGGCGATTGCGCGGCATGACTAGGACGGCGCTGGCTCTGGGTGTCAGGCTGTCCGAGCCGCAGGTTGCCCGCTTTGCGCGGGCGCAGAACCGCCTGTTGGCCACCACCATCTGGAGCATCGCCTCGTTCCTTGAACTGCCAGTGGAGTGGTTTTACGCCGGCTTCCGGGGTGGCGAGGTGCTCGCCGGTCAAGCCGAACACGGGGCCTTCTATGCCGAGCCGGCGATCGCTGTGCTGTCCAGCAAGAGCAGGGGCGTGCTTGATTCCTATCACATCTGCAGCCCCGTGCAGCAGCGCCTGCTGCGGCAGATCCTGACTGAATTTACCAGAGTGGGTGCTGACGATCACGGCGATGAGGATGCGGATGCCGCATCGGCCTGAGTAGCTGTGCGGTGCGCCTCAGGGGATGACGGCGCATCTCCGCCCCGGCAGAATAAACCATGACCAAAATCGATCCTGCCTTGATGGGCGCAGAAGACCTGGTGGCGGCTTTCCGGGCCCGCTCCCTCTCACCCGTCGATGTGCTCAAGGATGTGCTGGAGCGCGTGGCGCGCATGAACCCTTGGGTGAATGCCTTCGCCGCGATGAACCCCCGCGCCTTGGCCGCAGCCGGCGAGAGCGAGGCACGCTGGATGGCCGGCCGGCCGATGGGCGCGCTGGATGGCGTGCCCGCCACGGTGAAGGATCTGCTTGATCTGGCAGGCTTCGCCACCCGCCGCGGCAGCCGCACCACCTCCACCGCGCCCATGGCGCAGGATGCGCCGGCGGTGATGGGCCTCAAGGCCGCGGGCGCGGTGATCCTGGGCAAGACCACCACCACGGAATTCGGCTGGAAATCGCCCGGTGATTGCCCGCTGCACGGCATCACCCGCAACCCCTGGGATCGGATGCGCACCCCCGGTGGCTCCTCTTCCGGCGCTGGTGCGGCGGCGGCGGCGCATTTCGGGCCGCTGCATATCGGCACCGATGCGGGGGGCTCGATTCGCATCCCCGCCGCCTGGTGCGGTGTAGTCGGCTTCAAGCCGAGTTTCGGCCGGGTGCCGCAATGGCCGCTGGGCAGTTTTTCGTCGGTGGCCGTGGCGGGGCCGATGACGCGCTCGGTGCGCGATGCGGCGCTGATGTTTGGCGCGATGGCGCGGTTTGACCTGCGCGACCCCTTCTGCCTGCCCGATGAATCGCGCGACTGGCTGGGGGGCATCGAGGATGGCGTGGCGGGCATGCGCGTTGCCGTGATGCGCCGCATGGGCTTTGCCCCTAATCTCGACGAGGCGGGCGAGGCAGCCCTGCTGCGCGCAGCAAAATTGCTGGAAGAGCAGGGGGCCATCATCGAGGATGCCTCGCCCGAATTGCCCGATACGCGGGAGATTTTTGGCCGGGTCTGGGGTGTCGCGCTCGCCCGCACCGCCAATGGCCTCACGGCCGAGCAGCAGGGCATGCTCGATGAGGGCATCATGGAGGTCGCCCGGCGCGAGGGCGGCATGTCGGCGGTGGATTTCCTCGCCGCCGAGGCAATGCGTATCCAGGCCGCCCATGTCATGGCCCGCTTCCATCAGCGCTATGATCTGGTGATCTGCCCCACCACCCCCGGCGCGGCGCCGGCGGCGGACCAGCCGACCATCCGCCCGCATGAGGCGCTGTGGCGCGACTGGGCGCCCTGGACCTTCGCCTTCAACCTCACCCGCCAGCCGGCGGTGACGGTGCCGGTGGGATTGGATGGCGATGGCATTCCCCGCGGCGTGCAGGTGGCGGCCGCGGTCTATCGGGATGATCTGGCCTTGCGCGGTGCCAGGGCGCTGGAGCGCGCGGCGGGCGCACCCGCGCCGCCAAGCGCGGCATGAGCGTGGCCGACCCTCGCCTTGCCCGCCTCAAGCGCCTGGTCGAGGGCCTGGCCCCACAGCTCGACCTCGACATCGCCATCCGGCTTTGGGATGGGGAGGCTCTGCCGCTGGGGCGCCACTGGAGCGGCGATCTGGCCCTGGCCCTGCGCGACCCGGTGGCCATCACCCGGCTGCTGCGCCGGCCGCGGCTGACGACGCTGGTGGAGCTTTTCGCCGAGGGCAAGCTTGATATCGAGGGCGGCACGCTGCTCGACCTCGCGGCGCGGCAGGGCGGAGGCTCCTCGCGCGGGTTTTTGAAGAAGGTGAGCAAGCTGGCCGCCGCCCGCGCTTTGCTGCCGTTCCTCTTCGGCCCAGGCGGGCAGGGCGGTGACCACGCCTATGCTGGCCGCCAGGCGGCGCGGGCCGAGGAGCGCGATGACAAGGCCCAGGTGCAGTTTCATTACGACCTGTCGAACGCTTTTTACGGGCTCTTTCTCGACCCTGAGATGGTCTATTCCTGCGGCTATTTTACCGAATGGTCCAACGACATCGCCCAGGCCCAGCAGGATAAGCTGGAGATGATCTGCCGCAAGCTGCGCCTCGCCCCCGGTGAGCGTTTTCTTGATATCGGCTGTGGCTGGGGCGGCTTGGTCTGCCATGCGGCGCAGCATCATGGCGTGCGCGCCCATGGGGTGACGCTCAGCCAGGCGCAATTCGATTTCGCCCAGGCCAAGATCGCCCGGCTGGGGCTGGCCGATCGGGTGACGATTGAGCTGAAGGATTTTCGCGCGCTGACCGGCGAATGGGACAAAATCGCCTCCATCGGCATGTTCGAGCATGTGGGGCTGGATAATCGCGATGGGTATTTCGGCCAGATCCGCAATTTGCTCCGGCCGCGGGGGTTGTATCTGCACCATGCCATCACCCGACCGATGAAGAAGGACGAGAAATCCTTCCGCAAGAAGCGGCCGGAATTCGCCGCCATCGTGAATTACGTCTTCCCCGGCAGCGAGCTAGACCATATTGGCGGCACCACCGATGCGCTGGAGCGGCGCGGTTTTGAGGTGCATGACACCGAGGCTTGGCGCGAGCACTACGCCGCCACCACCCGCCATTGGGCCGAGCGGCTTTACGCCAACCGCGCCGCCGCCGAGGCCGAGGCGGGCGGCGCCAAGACCCGACTGTGGCTGCTTTATCTGGCGGGCGTCTCCATCGCCTTTCAGCGCGGCACGATTGGGATTTTCCAGACGCTGGCCAGCCGGCGCGCGCGCGGCGCCTCTGGCCTGCCGCCGACGCGCGCGGATCTCTACCGATGAACGCCGCCGATTATGTGATTGTGGGGGCGGGCAGTGCGGGCTGCGTGCTGGCCAATCGGCTCTCGGCCGGCGGGGCCTCGGTGCTGCTGGTGGAGGCGGGCGGGCCGGATCGCCACCCGCTGATCCATATCCCGGCTGGCTTTGTGAAGCTGCTGAACCACCCGCGCATCACCTGGGGCTATTCCACTGAGCCCGCGCCGGGCACGGCGCAGCGCCGGCTGGATTATCCGCGCGGGCGCGGCTGGGGTGGCAGTTCGTCGATCAATGGCTTGGGCCATGTGCGCGGCGACCCCTCGGATTACGATCTCTGGGCGCAAAAGGGCGCGACTGGCTGGAGCTGGGATGCCCTGCTGCCCTATTTCCAGAAGCATGAGGATGCGCCCGATGGCCCGGGCCGCGGCAAGGGCGGGCCCATGCCGGTCGAGCATCTGCTGGAACGCCCCGCCATCATGGACCGCCTGGCCCAGGCGGCGGCACAGCGCGGCCATGCGGTGCGGGAGGATATGAACGGGCCCGAGCGGGACGGGTTTTCCACCTTTCAGCAGACCAGGCGGGGGCGGCGGCGGATGTCGGCGGCGCGGGCCTATCTGGCGCCGGCGCTGGGCCGGAAGAATTTGCGGGTCATAAGCCATGCTTTGGCGCTGCGGCTGGAGTTTGAGGGCACGCGCTGCATCGGGCTTTGGGTGCGGGTGGAGGGGGTGGAGAGGTTGCTGAGGGCGGGGCGGGAGGTGATTCTCTGCGCCGGCGCCATTGGCAGCCCGCAATTGCTGCAATTGAGCGGGTTAGGCCCGGCGGAACATCTGGCCGGGCTGGGCATCACGCCGCGCGCCGATATTCCGGGCATTGGCGCGCATTTGCAGGATCATTACATCGTGCGGATGAGTTTCCGCCTGCGTGATCATCGCTGGTCGGCCAATCGGCGGCTATCGGGCTGGCGGCTGGGGGTGGAGGCGCTGCGCTGGGCGGCGCTGGGCGATGGCATGCTCACCTGGTCGGCCGGGATGATGAGCCTGTTTGCCAAAACCCAGGCTGGGCTGGAGGCGCCGGATATCCAGATCAATGGCGGGCCGGTGAGTTGGGCCGAGGCGCCGGATGGCCGCTTTAGCCGGGTGTTGGCGGGTACGCATGAAGCGGCGCCGGGCTTGACCCTTGGCGTCTGGCAATGCCGGCCGCAAAGCCGCGGCACGGTGCGCCTGGCCAGTGCCGATGCCGCCATGGCGCCGCTGATCGCGCCCAATCATTTGGCCGAGGAGGCTGACCGCGCCTGCCTGCTGCGCGGCATGAAGCTGGCGCGCGAGTGGATGTCGGCCCCCGCACTGGCCGATGTGGTGCTGGGTGAGAGCCGGCCCGGGCCTGCTGCTGCCGATGATGCGGGGCTGCGCGATTTCGCGGCGATGACCGGTGGCACGGTGTATCACCCTTGTTGCACGGTGCGGATGGGCCATGATGGGCCGCTGGATGCGCAATTGCGGCTGCGCGGCTTTACCGGGTTGCGGGTGGTGGATGCCTCGGTGTTTCCGGATATCCCGGTGAGCAATATCAACGCGACCGTGCTGGCGGTGGCGGAGCGCGGGGCTGAGTTGATTTTGGCTGGTTGATGGCGGGCAGCCGCTTCCAGTCAGTCCCAATCGCCTGCAAGCTGCGTTATCAATAGGCGTCCAGGCCCCGCCGGGCTGGTCAGGAAAGTCGGACCGAAAACATGGGCCTCAGCCGCCGCGCAACCCTTCTCGCCGCCCTTGCCGGCCCCGCTTTGGCCCAGCCGCTCTGGCCGGACCGGCCGATCCGTTTTCTGCAAGGCTTTGCCGGTGGCGGCACCACCGATATCGTGGCGCGGCTGATTGCGCCCGGTCTGGCCCAGGCGCTGGGCCAGCCGGTGGTGGTGGAGAACCGCCCCGGCGCCGGCGGCACCCTCGCCGCCGAGGCCCTGGCCCGCGCCACTGACCATCACACCATCATGCTCATCAATAATGGCTTTGCCGTCTCGGCCGCGCTGTATCGCCGCCTGCCCTTTGACCCGCTGGCCGAGATCGCGCCCATCGCCATGCTGGCCGCCACCGGTCTGTTGTTGCTGGTGCCAGCGGATGGCCCGCGTGACATGGCGGGTTTCCTCGCCGGGGCGCGGGCCCGGCGCGACCCCTGGAATGTGGCGACCGTGGGGGTTGGTTCGACCCAGCATTTCGTCGCCGAGGCGCTGCAGGCCGAAGGCGATTTCCGCCTGACCCATGTGCCTTATCGCGGCACGCCCGCCGCCATCACCGCCTTGCGCGCGGGTGAGGTGCAGGCGGTGGTGGAAACCGCCTCGGCGGTGCTGGGGCAGGTGGTCTCGGGAGATATGCGTGCGCTGGCCATCACCTCGCCCACCCGTTCGCCGCTGCTGCCCGAGGTACCCACGGTGGCAGAGGCGCTGCAAAAACCCTTTGAATTGGAGACCTGGTTCGCCATGGCCGTGCCCGCCCGGATGCCCGAGGCGGCCAGCACGCGGCTGGGCGTGGCGCTGAGGGCGCTGATGGCCGATGAGATGCTGCGGGCGCGGCTGCTCGCGCTGGGGCTGGTGCCGCGCCAGCCCGGCACGCCGCAGGCGACGCGCGCTGCGGTGCATGCCGAGATCGCCCGCTGGGCGGCGGTGATTGAGCGCACGGGGATGGAGCGACAATAGGCGCTCCCATCGGCTGCGGCTTTTGTGGTAGGAAGCGGATATGCCCCGTGCCCTGGTCCATAAACCCGGGCGCGGCGCCGCATCGCGCGGTGCCCCCCCCCCGGCGCCGCGCGTCGTGCCCCCCGCGCGGCCCGCGCCGATAACGCCCGCCAAGGCGGCTGCGCCCGCACGCCCGGCGCCGGCCTCCCAGCGTGTTTCGGGGCGTGGTTCGGGGCGGGGTTCGGGGCGCGGCTGGGGCTGGCGGCTGATGCGGTTTGCCATCATCGCCATCATTTGGGGTGGCCTGTTTCTCGCGGCGGCATTGCTGTGGTTCGCCCATGACCTGCCGCGCGCCGATGCGCCCCTGAACCAGACCCGCCGGCCAGCCGCCGCCGTGCTGGCCAGCGATGGCTCACTGCTCACCACCCAGGGTGATCTCTTCGGTGATGTGCTGCGCATTCGCGACATGCCCCCCAGCCTGCCGCAAGCGCTGCTCGCCATTGAGGATCGGCGCTTTCGGCAGCATTTTGGGGTTGATCCGGTGGGGGTGCTGCGGGCGCTCTGGGCCAATGTGACGGCGGGCGATGTGGTGCAGGGTGGCTCGACCCTGACCCAGCAATTGGCCAAGAACCTCTTTCTCACCCCCGCCCGCAGCGCAAGGCGCAAGGTGCAGGAGGCGCTGCTGGCCATTCAGTTGGAGCGCCGCTTCAGCAAGGATGAATTGCTGGAGATCTACCTGAACCGGGTCTATCTCGGCGGCGGGGCTTTTGGGGTGGATGCGGCGTCACGGCTGTTTTTTGGCATCTCGGCACGGCGGCTCAATTTGTGGCAATCGGCCATGCTGGCAGGGCTGCCGCAGGCGCCCAGCCGCACCAATCCGCGCAGCAATCCCGAAGGGGCCATGGCGCGCACCGCCGAGGTGCTGCGCGCCATGGTCGAGACCCATGTGATCACCGAGGAGCAGCGGGCCGAGGCCATGGCGGCGATGCGTCTGCCCAGCCGCCCCGGCACCGGCGGGGGCTGGTTCAGCGATTGGGTGATGGATCAGGTCTCGAGCCAGAACCCCGAACTGCGCGACGTGACCATCCGCGCCACCCTCGACCCGCGCTGGCAGGGCGCGGCCGAGACCCGGCTGCGCGCCCTGCTGGAGCGTGAGGGTGACCGTGGCAATATCGCCCAAGGCGCGGTGGTGGTGCTCGATGCCAATACGGGCGCTGTGCGCGCCATGGTTGGTGGGCGGGATTATCGCTCCAGCCCCTTCAACCGGGTGGTTAATGCGAGGCGCCAGCCGGGCAGCGCCTTCAAGCCGATCTATTATCTGGCGGCGCTGGAGCGCGGTGCCTCGCCGGGCGACATGGTCTCCGATGCCGCGCTGAACCGGGGCGGCTGGTCGCCGGGCAATGGCAATTACCGCGCGCGGGGCGAGATCACGCTTGAGGATGCGTTGGCGGCGAGTGTGAACACTTCGGCGGTGCGGGTGATGGATTTGGCCGGGGGGGTGGCGGGGGCGCGGGCCATGGCGGCGCGCCTGGGCATCACCGCCCGGCTGCCCAGCAATGGCTCGCTGGCGCTGGGCACGGGTGAGATGAGCCTGCTGGAATTGACTGCGGCCTATGCGCCGATGGCCAATGGCGGCCGGCGGGTAGCGCCTTATGGCATTCGCCAATTGGTCTCCGAGGGGCGGATCCAGCCGCTGGAGAATACGCCGCCGCGTGTTGTGATCGATGAGGCTCATGCGGGCGCAATGCGCCGGATGCTGGCCGCTGTGGTGGCGCGCGGCACCGGGCGGGCGGCGGCCTTTCCGCGCATGGCGGTGGGCGGCAAGACCGGCACGACGCAGGATTATCGCGATGCCTGGTTCATTGGCTATGCCGGGCCGGTGGAGAATGCGGTGGTGATCGGCATTTGGCTCGGCAATGATCATGGCGAGCCGATGGAGGAGGTGAGTGGCGGTAGGCTGCCCGCCCGGCTGTTCCGCGATATTTTGGAGGCGACACAGTGACGCAGACGCGGGCCGAGGCTGGCATGGCGGCGGCCTTGCGCCACGCCGCCAATAACCTCTCGATGGTGGTGATCAGCAATCTCGAATTGCTGGCGCGCGGCGTGACGCCTGATACCCCAGCCGCGCGGCAATTGGGCCGGGCGCGTGAGGCGGCGGAGCGGCTGCTGGCCATGCTGCTGCCCTATACAATGCTGAACCAGGCGCCGGCCCTTACACTTGCCGCGCCAGAGGCGGTGTTGCAGACGCTGCTGCCCCTACTCGAGGTGGCAGCCGGCGGGCATGGCCCGGTGACGTTGGAGGCTGAGCAGGTGCCGATGGTGGTATTGCCGCGCCCAGGGCTGGACCACGCCTTGCTGGCATGGGCGATGGCGGCGGCGGCGGAAAGCCCGCGGGGGACGGCGCTGCGCATTGGCCTCGCGGCGGTGGAGGATGGGGTGGCGCTTCGGCTTTGGCCCAGCGCCGCCGCTGCGTTGGATGGGCTGGTGGTATTGGCGGCGCTGGCGGGGGGCAGCACCAGCCTGGGTGATGATATGGTGGAGCTTCGGCTGCCCCACCCGGTGGGATAAAGATGCTCCGCAATCGCCGTTTTTAGCAGCCGGCTCAGCGCCGCCTGGGCGCTGCCGCCTCCCGCCGCAAATCATAATTGATCAGGCAGTTGCGGCTGCGGTTCATGTGCTCACCCTCGAAATGATCGCCGCGCACCGTGCCCTCGCCTGGGCCGAAGGTGTTGAAGCGGGGTAGGCGGACCTCGCCCTGGGCATCGACGGTGCCGACCAATTCGGGGTCGCCCAGCAGGCCGGGCACGGTGACCTCGCCATTGCGGATGGTCATCGTCACCCGCTCGCGCTGCAGCCGGCCGCCGACGCGGCATTGCAGGGTGCGCATGCCCACCCAGCTGCCATCATGCACCGCCACGCCGCGTGGCTGGGCGGCGGCGGGCATGGCCAGCAAGGCCAGAAGAAGGAGAATGCGCATCAGCTGAACTTTCCATCACGCGGGAAACCATGTGGCGGGGCCTTGCCGGCACCGGCACGATTACCGCGCCAGGGGGTGGTATCGGTCTCGGTGCGGGTGCGCCCGCCTGGTTGCGGCCAGGAGAGGCCCTCGGCGGCCAGGAAGACCCGGGCATCCGAAAGCCCGCCATCCTTGTAGCTTTGCAACTGCACGCCACGGCCACGGGCCATGACGGGAAGCTGGTCGAGCGGGAAGACCAGCAATTTACGATTCTCGCCGATCACCGCCACGCTGTCGCCCTCGGCCGGGCGGCAGAGGGCGGCGCGGGTTTTGCCCTCCAGGGTGAGGACCTGCTTGCCGGTGCGCTTCTCGGCCAGGAGTTCCTCGGCCTCGATGCAAAAGCCCTTGCCGTCGGTGGCGGCGAGGAGGTAGCGGCCCTGGGGCTTGAAGAGGGTGATGGGGGCGTCGTCATTGCCCATTTCCACCATCAGGCGCAGCGGCTGGCCATCGCCGCGGCCGCGCGGAATGACATCGGCCTTGAGGGTGAAGGCGCGGCCGAGGGCGGTGAAGACCACCACGCGGTCGGTGGTTTCGGCATGCAGGCGGAAAAGGAGCGAATCGCCCTCCTTGAAGCGCAGCTCGGCATCCTCGGGGAGGTGGCCCTTTTGGGCGCGAATCCAGCCTTTTTCGGAGAGGATGATGGTGATGGGCTCGCGCTCGACAAAGGCCGCCTCATCGACGGTGATGGTGGGGGCGGCGCCATCGACAATGGTGCGCCGGGCGCCGAGCGGGCCATCGCCAAAGGCTTTTTGGGTGGCCTCGATCTCTTTCGCGATGGCCGACCAGCGCTTGGCCTCGCTGCCCATCAGCGCATCCAGGCCGCGCTTTTCTTTGGACAGCTTGTCATGCTCGCGGCGGATCTCCATCTCCTCCAGTCGTCGCAGGCTGCGCAGGCGCATATTCAGCACCGCATCGGCCTGTACCTCGGTGAGGCCGAAGGTGGCCATGAGCGCGGCGCGCGGCTCATCCTCCTCGCGCACGATGCGGATGACCTCATCGAGGTTGAGATAGACGATGAGGTAGCCATCGAGGATTTCGAGGCGGCGGGCTATGGCAGCGAGGCGGTGTTCGGAGCGGCGGGTGAGCACGACGTGGCGGTGGTCCAGCCATTCCCGCAGCACCACCTTGAGGCCCATGACGCGCGGCGTGCGGTTGGCATCGAGCACGTTCATGTTCAGCGAGAAACGGCTCTCCAACTGGGTGGCGCGAAAGAGGGTTTCCATCAACATCGCGGGCTCGACGGCGCGGTTGCGCGGCTCGAGCACCATGCGGACCACATCGGTGGATTCATCGCGCACATCGGCGAGGAGGGGGAGTTTTTTCTCCTCCAGCAGCAGGGCGAGCTGTTCGATCAGCTTGGCTTTTTGCACCTGGTAGGGGATTTCGGTGACGACGATGTTCCAGGTGCCATTCTTGGCCTTTTCCACCTCCCACTTCGCGCGGACGCGAAAGCCGCCGCGGCCGGTGGCATAGGCCTCGCGGATGCTTTCGGGGGCTTCGACCAGGGTGCCGCCGGTGGGGAAATCGGGGCCTTTGACATGGGCCAGGAGTTCGTCGATTTCGGCCTTGGGGTTGGCGATGAGGGCCAGCGCCGCGCCGCAAAGTTCGCCTGCATTATGCGGCGGGATGGAGGTGGCCATGCCCACCGCGATGCCTGTCGCGCCATTGGCAAGCAGGTTGGGGAAGGCGGCGGGCAGGACGATGGGCTCGCGCTCTTCGCCATCATAAGTCGCGCGGAAATCGACGGTGTCGCTGTCGATATCGGCCAGCATGGCTTCGGCGACGAGGGTGAGGCGGGCTTCGGTGTAGCGCATGGCGGCGGCGTTATCGCCGTCGATATTGCCGAAATTGCCCTGGCCTTCGACGAGGGGGTAGCGGGCGGCGAAATCCTGGGCGAGGCGGACCATGGCGTCATAAATCGCGGCATCGCCATGCGGGTGATATTTGCCCATCACATCGCCCACGATGCGGGCGCATTTCTTGAAGCCGCTGGCCGGGTCCAGCTTCAATTGGTGCATGGCCCAGAGCACGCGGCGATGCACCGGCTTGAGCCCATCGCGCACATCGGGCAGCGAGCGGGCGGTGATGGTGGACATGGCATAGGCGAGGTAGCGCTCGGACAGGGCATCGGCGAGCGAGGTGTCGCGCATATGGCCGCCGGAGGTAGAGGGTTTCAGAGCGTCGGGCATGGGGGGGTTATAGCGGAGTGGGGGCTGGGGGGTAGGAGGGATTGAAGACCCTGAAATAAGAACATAATCGTTGATAACTGCACGGGCTGGTGGTCATAAAGTCCCATCAAGGGCGCTCTGCGTCCATTCCCCCGCATCAGGCATATTCGCCATGGCTGAGAGAGTGCCGATGGACGCGGCTGGCTTGCGCGCGGCCGTCGCTGATGATCGCTATTGGCAGGCTGGGCACCCGGAACATGAGGCCTGGCGGGCCTGGTCACGGATGGCTTTCGGGCGGTGTATGGCGGCGGCGAGCGGGTTTCTGGCGGGGTTGTGCATGTGCGCGCCTATACGAGAAGCCGTGATGGGCGGACGGAGCATGTACGGGCGCATGTGCGGTCTGATCCGCCGGGGGGTGGGTTTGACCCTGGGGCGGTCGAGCGGGCGGCGGCGCCGCTGGTGGCGGGGGTGCCCCTAGTTATTGGCGCGGGCGGGCGTGTCGCTGGCCAGATCATTCGCCGTTTCCCCAGCCTTGCCAGGCCCAATCTGCTGGAGCGCATCCTGGGCGGGCGTGGGGCGGGTGTCCTCAACAATGAGGCCGATGATACGGCGGATGTGCCGGCGGATGGCCAGGAGACCGGCGCTGCTGCCCCGGAGGGGGAGAGGCCTCGCTATATTGTTCATGACGGTCAGCAGGGGAAGCATGTGCCTGGGCACAACAATTATGATCCGAGCCAAGGCCGCAGCGAAATTGGCGCAGACGTTAATCCGCAAGAATTAGTTGATCAATTTGCCGGACGCGGGCAACCCGTGGGGCAAGTGCCGCCTGGCCAAGCTGGGTCTCGCGAGCGATTTGATACGGGGGACCGCGTCATTGGGATTTATCGCGATCGTGACGGTGTACGAAGTGCGCCTACGACCGTTGGACAAATTCACTATGGCGCGGAAGGTCGGGTTCATATCGTCCCAGCCCGGCCTCGCGGCTGGCAAAATTAGGAGACAGAAAGATGCTAGACATTGAGACAACCGTAATATCTACGATACAGTCAGAATGGCCAAAAAATATTCCCGACGCGCTAGTTTTTTATACATATAAAATCGACAAAATTAAGAAACGCGTCGATTTCTGCGTGGATTTCGCTGAGGCGGTGATAGCTACGACGAAGGAACCATTCTGGGAAATTGAGAGTATACTAGCCACGCACCTTGACGATGATTGGATGGTGGCTACCGAGTTTGCAGTGCGACCAAACGGACATCGGCTTGAGCCTGGCGAGGTGATTTGGTTTCCGGAACGGACAGCATCATAAGATAAATCGATTTTCAGCACTCAGGGATGAGGGGTTGCTGCGCGTCGACATCATAATTCTCGCGTCGAACGCTAATGATTAATAGTATCAGGCTTTGCGCCCGGAAATTGCTGATTGGTGGGCCTGGGTCACTGATGGCGGCTGGCGGGGTTGTGCATCTGCGCGCCTATACCAGAAGCCGTGATGGGCGGACGGAGCATGTACGGGCGCATGTGCGATCTGATCCGCCGGGGGGGGGGGAGAACCCATCGTCGGCGTTCCGGGAGAGCCGGGATATCGAGAACGCATTGATGCAGGTGAGAGGGTGATTGGAACTTGGCGCGATGGCCCTGGCGGCCCTTCGTACCCGACGACCCGAGCCACTATCCGTTACGGAGCAGGTGGAAGAATTCACATTGTCCCATCGGCGCCCCGTGGCTTTCAGAGAGGAGAATAAAATGACCCAGCGGACAACCGAAGATTATATCATTGACAGTATTGGGATGGCTTGGCCAACGGCTCCGATTCCCAGCCTCCAGATTTATTCATATTCTATAAACCATCAAGAAAAACGAGTAATTTTAAAATAATTTCTGGATAATGAGATTTTTGGG
>NZ_JBBARU010000075.1:0-15382 GCF_040399605.1 Rhodovarius sp.
GCGGGCGTAGTTCAGCGGTAGAACGTCAGCTTCCCAAGCTGAATGTCGTGGGTTCGATTCCCATCGCCCGCTCCAATCCCTCCCCCTTCCAATGATGACTTCGCTTGAATCCAGCTCTCCGTCGGGCGCATGATGCGCCGAACAAGGGAGGGCTTGGCGATGCTTGGGCGGCTTCTCATTGGCGTGTTGCTGGCGGCGCCGGCCATGGCGCAATCTCCCCTGGCGAGCGATGGTGGCCGGATTGCCGCACAATGGTGCGCCAATTGCCATGCCGTCACCCGCTCCGCCCCGCCGCCGAGCGGCGATGCCGCGCCCGGCTTCCCTGCCATTGCCGCCATGCCGAGCACAACGGAGACCAGCCTTCGGGTCTTCTTGCAGACGCCGCACACCAATATGCCGAATTACCAGCTCAGCCATATCGAGCTGGACGCGGTGGTGGCCTATCTCCTGTCGCTGCGCCGGTAGAAGCGAGCGCTACCCGCGCCCGCCGAACACGCCGCGCGGGTCGGCTGGCTGGCCGTTGCGGCGCAGTTCCACATAGAGCTGCGGCTGCTCGGCGGCCAGGTTGCCCACCGGCTCGCCGGTCAGCACCCGCTCGCCGGTGGCGGTTTCCAGCCTTTCCAGCCGGGCCAGCACCAGGTGGATGCCGCCGCCGCAATCGATGATCACCAGCCGGCCATAGCTGCGGAAATTACCGGCAAAGGCCACGCGGCCGGTGCAGGGGGCCACCACCCGGGCGCGTGGGGCGGCCTGCATGGTGATGCCGCGGGCGGGCCCGCCTTCGCCGCTGGCGCCGAATTCACGGGCCACCTGGCCGGCCACGGGCATGGCATAGCGGCCGGGCGGCGCTTCGGCAGGCGGGGGCGGGCGTTCCGCGCTGCGCCTTGCGGCGGCGCGGGCCGCCTGCTGGCGCTCATGCTCCAGCCGGGCCATGGCCTGTTCGAGGTCAGTCACCCGCGAGGCGGCCTCACGCGCCCGGCGGGTGGCGCCGTCTTCACGCGCCTGGGCTTCGGCGCGGCGGAGGCGGGCCTGCTCCAGCGCCGTCTCCAGACTTGTATCAGCGGCGAGGGCCTCAGCCCGGGCGGTGGCGCGTTTTTCCGCCTCGGCCTCGGCGGCGTGGCGGGTGGTGGTGGCGCGTTCGGCCGCCTGGCGAAACGCCTCGGCCTCGGCGCCGGCATGGCGGATCAGCGCCTGCATGGCCAGCAGGCCGCGCAGGGCATCATCCGGTGGGGCGGGCACGGCCAGCAGGCTTTCGGCCGGCCAGCGCTCCAGCCGGTGCAGCAGGGGCAGAAAGGGCGCGAGGGCAGCGGCGCGGAGGGCGCGTTCGGCGGCAGCCGCTTGCGCGGCCTCGGCGGCGCTGCGGGCGGTGGCTTCGGTGCTGGCCAGCCGGGCCTCGGCCTGCTGCATGGCGCGGGCGGCCACCACCCGGGCTTCGGCCAGGCGGCGCTCCTCGGCCTGGGCGGCGCTGGCGGCGCGGGCTGCCTCGGCGGCGGCGGCGCTGTCCTGGCGGGTTTGGCGCCTTGCCTCGCGCAACTCGGCCGCGGTTTGTCCCCATGCGGGCTGAAGCAGCAGCACCAGCAGGGGGAGAATGCGCCTCATCGCAACAGGCATTGCCCGGTCATGGCGGCGGGCTGCGGCAGGCCCAGCAGCGCCAGCAGGGTGGGCGCCACATCGGCCAGCCTTCCATCAGCCAGCATGGCGCCGGCCGGGCCGCCTTGCAGCATCACCGGCACCCTGTTGAGGGTATGGGCGGTGTGCGGGCCGCCGGTTGCGGGGTCTCGCATCATTTCTGCATTGCCATGATCGGCGGTGACGAGCAGGGCGCCGCCGGCGGCTTGCATGGCTGCCATGATGGCACCAAGGCCGCCATCCACCGCCTCGCAGGCGGCGATGGCGGCGGGCAGGCTGCCGGTATGGCCCACCATATCGGCATTGGCGAAGTTCAGTACGATCAGGTCATGCGCGCCGGCAGTGATGGCGGCCACCGCCTTTTCGGCCAGTTCCGGCGCGCTCATCTCTGGCTGCAGGTCATAGGTCGCCACTTTGGGCGAGGGCACCATGATCCGCGCCTCGCCGGGCAGCACTGCCTCCTCGCCGCCATTGAGGAAGTAGGTGACGTGGGGGTATTTTTCGGTCTCGGCCATGCGCAGCTGCGTCATGCCAGCGCGGGAGACGATTTGGCCCAGCAGCTCATCCATGGATTGGGGCGGGAAGAGCGTGGTGAGAAATGGCTCCAGTGCGGTGGAATATTGCGTCATGCCCAGGGCCGTGGCGAGGCGCGGCATGGCGGGGCGGGGGAAGCCGGTGAAGCCCGGGTCGAGCAGGGCTGCGAGGATTTCTCGCACCCTATCGGCGCGGAAATTGAAGCAGAGCAGCCCATCGCCATCGGCCATGCCGGTATAATGGCCGATGATGGCTGCAGGGATGAATTCATCGGTCTTGCCGGCGGCATGGGCGGCGACGATGGCCGCTTGGGCGCTTTCCGCCGCCTCGCCCTGGCCCAGCACCATGGCGTTCCAGGCCTGGCTGACGCGCTCCCACCGATTGTCACGATCCATGGCGAAGTAGCGGCCGCAAAGGGTGGCGAGCCGCGCACCGGGCGGCAATGCTGCCTCGAAATCGGCGACGAAGCCCGGGGCGGATTGCGGCGGGGTGTCGCGCCCATCGGTCCAGCCATGGATGGCCACGGGGATGCCGGCAGCGGCGAAAATCCGTGCCAGCGCCACGGCGTGGTTCTGATGCGCATGCACGCCGCCGGGGGAGAGCAGGCCCATCAGATGCAGCGTGCCGCCGCTGGCCTGCAATGCCGCCACCGCCGCCGCCAGGGCAGGGTGGCCGGCCAGTGAGCCATCGGCCACGGCGGTGTCGATGCGCGGCAGGTCCTGCATCACCACCCGCCCCGCACCCAGATTGAGGTGGCCAACCTCGCTATTGCCCATCTGACCGTCCGGCAGGCCGACATCGTGGCCGCAAGTGGCCAGATAGCCGCGCGGGCCGGCGGCCCAGAGGGTGTCAAAATGCGGGGTGCGGGCGAGGGCCACGGCATTATCGGCGCAATCGGGCCGAAAACCCCAGCCATCGAGCACCACGAGCATCACCGGTCTGGCCATTTATCCGTCCTTGCCTGAAGGCTCATGCAATAGCGTTGCCGGGGGGGCGGCGCCAGCTTGCCTCAGGGCCGCTCACCCCGCGCCAGCCTTGCGGCGAATTGGTCCAGCACCGGCATGATATCGGCCACGCTGTCGATGCAGATATGCGCGCCGGCGGCGTAGAGCCGGGCCTCGGCGATGCTGCGCAGGCGGTTCAGCTCGGGGGTGGGCGTGCGCGCCAATTCCTCGGCCGAGAGCCCGACCTCATTGCCCGAGAGGGTGACGCCCACGGTCCAGCATCCCGCCGCTATGCCCTCGCCAATGCCGGCGGGGGTGTCATCCACCTTCACCACGCTGCTGGCGGGATGGACGCCGAGGTCGAGGAAGCAGCGATACATCATCATGGGGGAGGGCCGGCCCAGGGCCAGGTCCCCGGCGCAGACCAGATTATCCGGGGCATAGCCCTGGGCGGCGGCGAGGGGCAGCAGCGGGGCCATGATCTCACGCGTATAGCCTGTGGTGCTGCCGATTTTCATGCCCCGCCCGCGCAGCGCCGTGGCCATGGCCGCCGCGCCGGGGATGAGGGTGGAATGCTCGGGCTTGCTCACCACCGCCACATTCATCGGCACGAAGATGTCGTAGATCGCCTGGGCATCGGCCTCGGCGAAGGGGCGGCCATGCTTCGCCGCCCAGGCCGCCGCGATGCGGGGCAGGGCGCCGAGACTGCGGATATGCTCCAGCTTGGCCATGCCCATGGGGCCGCGCGCCTCGGCGATGGTGATCTCGACGCCGAAGCGGGAAAACACCTCCACGAAGACACCCATTGGCGCGCGGCTGCCGGTATCCACCACCGTGCCCGCCCAATCCAGCACCACGGCCTTGAGGCTGTTCATGCGATCTCTCCCTGCAATTCGGTAATCGTCTCCTCGGCGATGGCGAAGGAGGTGCTGGCGCCGGTGCCGCTGGTGATCATGACGATGCGCACCCCGGGCATGGGTGTGTCGCGGAACATCAGCCGGTCGGGGGCGGAGGCGTAGATGCCGGTCCAGCGCGCGGTGACCGGTGGGGCTTTGATGCCCAGCGCGGCCTCGAATTCATCGAGGATCAGCCGGTCCACCGCTTCGGGTTGGAAGGGGTCGGGGGTGGCGCCATAGTGATGGCTATCGCCTACCACCAGCGAGCCATCGGCCGATTGCACCACGATGAGGTGGATGCCGTTATCCAATTGCGCGCCCTGTTCGCGCCGCAGGATGGGGCGAAGCGCCTCCGCCTCGGGCAATTCGGCATAGCCGAGATAGCGCACGAGGCCGAGATCGCTCATCACCGCGGCCGGCAGGCGAAAACCGGGATTGGCCAGGCGCAGCATATGCAGCTTGCATTTGGTGACGTTGTAGGCGGCGATCCGCTCGGGGAAGAGGGCCAGGAAGTCATCGCCGGGGCAGACGACGATGCGCCGCGCACTCACGCTGCCGGTGGAGGTGACGACCGCGCCGGGCTCCACCGCGAGCACCATGGTGTTGCGGCGGATTTCCACGCCATGGGCGCCTTCCAGCCAGGCGGCGAGAAGGGGGATGGCGTCGCGGCTTTCCACCCGGCGCTCATGCGGGCTGTGCAGCAGGGCGGCGGGGGCGCCGGAGGTGATGTCCGGGAAGCGCCGCGCTGCCTCGGCGGGGCCGAGCAATTCGCAGCCCTGGCCCATTTCGGTGCGGGAGAAGGCTTCGAGCACCGCGGCCGCCTCCGGCCTGCGCGCCAGCACGGCGAGGCCTGGGTGGACAATCTCGATGCCGGCCTGGGGCGCCACCTCGGCCCATACATCGCGCGAGCGCATGGCGCGGCGCCAGCAATCGCCCCCCTGCTGCCCGGTGACGGTGACGAAGCCGAAATTGCGCACCGAGGCGCCATTGGCCTGGGCATCACGGTCCAGCACCACCACCCGCATCCCGGCGCGGGCGGCGGCTAGGGCATGCGCGAGGCCCAGAATACCCGCGCCGATAATGGCTATATCGTAGGCTTTGGCCATGATCCCTGCCTTGAAAACCGGCCCAACCTTAGCGCCTGCGCAGCCTCAGCCAAAGAGGGCTTGTCCTGGGCCGTGCATTTCATGGCACTGTCACAAAACCACCATTCGCGCGCGAGCCTTGAACGGCGATTGTGGAGCGGTTTTCATCACACTCGTAGGGAGTGCCTTATGCGCCGTATCCTCCTCGCCACCATGGCGGCTATCGGCCTCACCGCCGCCGCCGCACAGGCCCAACCGCGGACCCGGCTGACGGTCTATACCGCGCTGGAAAATGAGCAGCTTGCCCCCTTCAAGGCGGCCGCCGAGCGCGCGGTGCCGGGGATTGAGATTGCCTGGGTGCGCGATTCCACCGGCGTCATCACCGCCCGGCTGATCGCTGAGCGGGCGAATCCGCGCGCCGATGTGATCTGGGGCCTTTCGGTGTTCAGCCTGCTGCAGCTGGAAGCGGCTGGTATGCTCGAGCCCTATACCCCGGCTGGCGCCGATGCGCTGCGGCCGAATTTCCGCTCCGCCCGCACACCGATGACCTGGACGGGGATGGATGCCTTCGTCTCCGCCATTTGCTTCAACCGCGTGGTGGCCGAGCAGCGGGGCCTGCCGCGGCCCACCACCTGGGCGGCGCTGCTCAGCCCGGCCTTTCGTGGCCAGGTGGTGATGCCCAACCCCGCCTCCTCCGGCACCGGCTTCCTCACCATCGCCGGCTGGATTGGCGCGATGGGCGAGGCCCAGGCCTGGAGCTTCATGGACCGGCTGCATGAGAATGTGCAGGTCTATACCCATAGCGGCAGCGCGCCCTGCAACAATGCGGCGCGCGGCGAATATGGCGCGGGGCTGTCCTTCGACATGCGCTCGGTGGCGCTGCGCAACCAGGGCGCGCCGATCGACGTGATCGTGCCGACCGATGGCGTGGGCTTTGACCTGGAGGCGACGGCCATTGTTCGCGGCACGGCCAATCTGGACGCCGCGCGCCGCCTGGCCGATTTCACCGTGACCCGCGCCGCGGGTGACCTCTATGGCCGCTTCTATGCGCTGCTGGCGCATCCGGCGGCGACCTCGACGGTGGAGAACTACCCGGCTGATTTCGCCGCCCGCCTCGTCAGCCAGGATTTCTCCGCCCTCGCCGCCCGGCGGGAGGAGATTCTGCGCGAATGGACCCGCCGCTACGACGGCAAATCCGCGCCGCGGAACTGAGGCGGCCATGCTCGACCTGCTGGCGGCGAGGCCCCCGGGGCCGACCTATCTGACGGTCGAGCATGTATCGAAGCGCTTTGGCGGGTTCACCGCCTTGCATGATGTGTCGCTGAGCGTGGGGGCGGGGGAGTTTGTCTCCTTCCTCGGCCCCTCGGGCTGCGGCAAGACGACGCTGCTGCGCGCCATTGCCGGGCTGGATATGGCCAGCAGCGGGCGGATTACCCAGGCGGGGCGGGATATCACCGCCCTGCCGCCGGCCGAGCGGGATTTCGGCATTGTCTTTCAGTCCTATGCGCTGTTTCCCAACCTCAATGTGGCGGGGAATATCGGCTATGGGCTGCGGGGGGCGGAATGGCCGCGGGAGAAGGCGCGGGCGCGGGTGGCGGAGTTGATCGCCACCGTGGGGCTGGAGGAGCACGCGCAAAAATACCCATCGCAGCTTTCGGGCGGGCAGCAGCAGCGCGTGGCGCTGGCCCGCGCGCTGGCCAATCGGCCGGGGTTGCTGCTGCTCGATGAACCGCTGTCGGCGCTCGATGCCATTGTGCGGCAGCGGCTGCGCACGGAAATCCGCGCGGTGCAAAAGGCGCTGGGGGTGACCACGATTATGGTCACGCATGACCAGGAGGAGGCGCTCTCCATCTCCGACCGCATCGTGGTGATGAATGCGGGCCGGATTGAGCAGATCGGCTCGCCGGAGACGGTGTATCGCAACCCTGCCTCGGCCTTTGTGGCCAGCTTTGTTGGCCGCTCGGGCAGCTTTGACGCCATGGTGGAGCCGCTGGGGCGGCTGCGGGCGGGCAATATGAGCCTGGGGGCGGATGCCGTGGCCTCGCTGCCGGCGGGGGCCGCCGCGCGGGCCTTCATTCGGCCCGAGGATGTGAAGCTGGGGCCCGCCGCCGAGGCTTATCCCGGCGCCTTCATGGCCATTGTGGGCGGGGTTGAGTTTCTGGGGCCGGTTTGCCGCATCCATCTACTGGTGGAGGGGGTGACGCTGGAGGCTGATGTGGCCTCGGACCAGATGGCGGGGCTGAACTTGGCCAATAGCGCCCGCGTGCTGGTGGCGGTGCCGGCGGATAAGGTCATGGCCTATCCGCATGGCTGAGTTGGCGCTGGTGCGGCCGCGGGCGGGGCGCGACCGGCGGATCATGCAGGGCGCGCTGCTGCTGGCGGCGGGGTTCTTGGCGTTGTTTCTGGTGCTGCCGCTGGCCTGGCTGCTGGTGCGGGCGTTTCAGGATGCCGAGGGCGCTTTTGTCGGGCTGGCGAATTTCGCGGCTTATGTGACGACGCCGGCGCTGGCGGCCTCGGCGTGTAATTCGCTGTGGGTGGCGGCGCTGACCACCTTGCTGGTGGTGCCGCTGGCCTTTTGTTTTGCCTATGCGCTGACGCGCAGCCGGATACCGGGAAAGCCATTCTTCCGGGCGGTGATGCTGCTGCCGGTGCTCGCACCTTCGCTTCTGCCGGCGCTGGCGCTGATTTATCTGTTCGGCAATCAGGGCATGCTGCGGGGCTGGCTGCTGGGCCATTCGATTTATGGGCCAATCGGCATTGTGCTGGCCCAGGTGTTTTATTGCTTTCCGCATGCGGCGCTGATTTTGTCGGTGGCGCTCGCAGGGGCGGATGGCCGGCTTTATGAGGCTGCGGCGGCCTTGAAGGTGGGGCGGTGGCGGATGTTCACCACCATTACGCTGCCGAGCGCGACCTATGGGCTGGTCTCGGCTTCGGTTGTGGTGTTCACCCTGGTGGTGACGGATTTTGGCATTGCCAAGGTGGTTGGCGGCCAATTCCCGGTGCTGGCCACCGAGGTCTATAAGCAGGTTGTCGGCCAACAGAATTTCAACATGGGCGCGGTGGTGGGCATTGTGCTGCTGCTGCCGGCGGTGGGCGGTTTTCTGCTGGAACGCTGGGCGCAGGGGCGCCAGGCGGGTGTGCTGTCTGGCCGCTCGGTGCTCTATGCGCCCGCGGCGCGGCTGGCGCGGGATGTGCCGCTTTTGCTGCTCTGCCTGGCGGTGGCGGTGGCGCTGCTGAGCCTGGTGGGCATTGCCGTCTGGGGCTCGGCCATTCGGTTTTGGCCTTATAACCTCACCCTGACCTGGGCGAATTATGATTTTGGCCGGTTTGATTCAGCGGGCTGGGATGCGCTGCTGCTCTCGGCGCGGATGGCGGGGCTGACGGCGCTATTTGGCACCGCCATCGTCTTTCTTGTTGCCTATGTGCTGGAGCGCGGGGTGGCCTCTGGCCCGCTGCCCGCCCTGGTGCGCTTTGCCGCCAGCATGCCACTGGCCGTGCCGGGGCTGGTGCTGGGCCTGGCCTATATCCTGTTTTTCAACGAGCCATTGAACCCATTGGGCTTTCTCTACGGCACGCTGGCCATATTGGTGCTGAACTCGCTGGTGCATTTCTACACGGTGTGTCACCTCACCGCCGTCACCGCCATCCGCCAATTGGACCCGGAATTCGAGAGTGCTTCGGCCAGCCTGAAGGTGCCGGTTTGGCTGACTTTTTGGCGGGTGACGCTGCCGATTTGCCTGCCGGCGATCCTGGAAATCCTGGTCTATCTTTTCGTCAATGCGATGACGACGGTTTCGGCGGTGATCTTCCTCTATGGGCCGGACACCAAGCCCGCCTCCATCGCGGTGGTGCATATGGATGAGGCCGGGCAGTCGAGTGCCGCCGCCGCCATGGCCTGCACCATTCTGGCGGTGAATCTGGGCCTGAAGCTGCTGCATTTGGCCATGGGGAGCGCGATTGAGCGCTGGACCCAGGGCTGGCGGCGGCGCTGATCAGTCGGCCGCGCCGGGGCGCAGCAATTCGGCCATCAGCGGCGTCAGGGCCTGTTCCTCCGCCTCCCAGTAGCGGGCAAAGCCCTCGGCATTGCGATAGGTGATGGGGATGGCGAGTTGGCGCATCCGCTCGGCATGTTCGGGGGCGGCGATGGCGCGCTCCAGCGCGGCACTCAGGCTTTGGAAGATGGCGGGGGGCAGGCCGGCGGGGGCGACGAAGCCACGTGCCGAACCGGCGGTGATGGCAAAGCCCTGCGCGGCAGCGGTGGGGATTCCGGGCAGGTGCGGGCTCTCGCTGTCCGAGAGGATGGCCAGCGCGCGCATGGCGCCCTGCTCTGTCTGCGCCCGCACGGTGCCGATGGCGAAGATGGCAACCTCGGTCTGCCCGCCCAGCAGGGCGGCGATGGCGGGGCCGGCGCCCTGGTAATGCACCTGGTTGAAGCGCAGCCCCGCCATACGCTGCAAGGCGATGGAGGCCATATGCTCATGCCCGAAGCGGCCATTATCGGACATGCGCACATCATCCGGCCGGGCGCGGCTGGCGGCGACCAGATCGGCCAGGCTGTGCCAGGGGCTGTCTGCCCGCACCACGATGGCGCCGGGGTCGGTCACATGCAGTGCCAGGGGCGTGAAGCTGGCGCGGGTGAATTGCGCCTGCCGGGCTGGGTCGAGATAGAGGGTGGTGGTTTGCGGCCATAGGCCGTAGCCGATGGTGCGGCCATCGGGCAGGGCGCGGGCGATTTGCGTCATGCCGATCTGGCTGGCGGCGCCGGCGCGGTTGAGCACCACCACCGGCATACCCAGTTCACGCTCCAGCAGCGGTGCCAGCGCCCGGGCGCCGATATCGTTTCCCCCGCCGGGCGGGTAAGGCACGATGAGTTGCAGCCCAGCAGATTGGGCATGCGCAATACCCGGCAGCAGCGCCGGCCAGGCAAGAAGACCGCGACGTTGCATCAGACACCCCCGGTCATGAACCTAGCCGCGATGCTCCCTGAGAGAAGCCACGGGGTCAACCGGCTGGCCTCAGCCGCAGCGCACCGACATGCCGCCATCAACGACCAATTCCGTGCCGGTGATGAAGCGGGCATCATCCGAGGCAAGGAAAAGCACAGCATTGGCGGTATCGCGCCCATCACCGGCGAAGCCCATGGGAATGCGGCTGACGCGCTGCTTGATCAGCGCCTCAACATCGCCGCCGGTGCGCTGGCCGGCAAGGCGAACCTCGACCATGGGGGTGTGCATTTGCCCGGGCACCACCGTGTTCACCCGAATGCCGCGCGCGGCATATTGCACCGCCACCACGCGGCCCAATTGGATGACGGCGGCCTTGCAGGCGGCATAGGCAACCTGGGCTGAACCGGTCCAGCGAATGCCGGAGGTGGAGGCGAGGTTGACGATGGCGCCGCCGCCCTGGGCCTCCATCACCGGCAGCACATGCTTGCAGGTGAGGAAGACGCTTTTGAGGTTGAAATCGACCTGGGTGTCCCAGACCTCCTCGCTCATCTCGACCGGGCCGCCGGCGGCCGAACCGCCGACATTATTGACCAGCACATCGATGCGGCCGAAGCGGGCCTGGCAATCGGCCACCATGGCGGCGACGGCGGCATTGTCGGTCACGTCACATTGGGCGGGGGTGAAATTTCCGCCGAATTCGGCAATGCGCTCGGCGGTTTCGGCCATGGCATCGAGGTCGCGGTCCAGGCCATAGACCTTTGCCCCTTCGCGGGCGAAAGCGACCGCGGCGGCCCGGCCATTGCCCCAGCCGGGGCCAACCGAGCCCGCGCCGCTGATGATGACGATACGGTCCTCAAAGCGATGGGACATGGTGGCCTCCTGTGGTCGCTCTATGGGTCTGCGGCCATGGGGGAAGGCCGCGCCTTCCCCCTTTGGTCAGCGCAGCCCTCTCAGGCCGCGCGCACCATTCCGCGCAGCACATACTGCAGGATGCCGCCATTCTTGTAGTATTCCACCTCATCGGCGGTATCGACGCGGCAGGTGACGCCGGTGGTGTGCTTGCTGCCATCGGCGCGGGTGATGACCAGTTCGAGCGTCATCCGCGGTGCCAATTCCTCCACGCCGAGGATGTCGATGATCTCATTGCCCGTCAGGGAGAGCGACTTGCGGCTCTCGCCCTCACGGAAGACCAGCGGCAGCACGCCCATGCCCACCAGGTTCGAGCGGTGGATGCGCTCGAAGCTGTCGGTGATCACCGCCTTCACACCCAGCAGGAAGGTGCCCTTGGCCGCCCAGTCGCGCGAGGAGCCGGTGCCGTATTCCTTGCCGCCGAAGATCACCAACGGCGTACCTTCGGCCTTGTAGCGCTGCGCCACGTCATAGATCGGCGCGACATCGCCCGAGGGGTAATGCCGGCTCATGCCGCCTTCGACATTGTCCAGCATCTCATTCTTGATGCGGATATTGGCGAAGGTGCCGCGCATCATCACCTGATGGTTGCCGCGCCGGGCGCCATAGGAGTTGAAGTCGGCCTGGCGGACCTGATGCTCCACCAGATAGTCACCAGCCGGCGATACCTTCCGGATATTGCCGGCGGGGGAGATATGGTCGGTGGTGATGCTATCGGCCAGGACCGCGAGAACCCGCGCGCCCTTGATGCTGGCGATGGGGGCGGGGTCCATGGTCATGCCCTCGAAATAGGGCGGGTTCTGCACATAGGTGGAGCCGGAATTCCAGCGATAGGTGTCGCTATCGGCCTCAACCTTGATGGCCTGCCACTGGGTGGGGCCCTTAAACACATCGCTGTAGCGCTCGAGGAACATCTTTCGCGTCACCACGGCGTGGACGGTGTCGTTCACCTCTTTTTGGGTGGGCCAGATGTCCTTCAGATAGACCGGCTGACCGTCGCTGCCGGTGCCGAGCGGCTGGGTCGTAAGGTCGATCTTGGTGCTGCCGGCCAGCGCATAGGCCACCACCAGCGGCGGGCTGGCGAGGTAATTGGCGCGGACATTGGCATGCACCCGGCCCTCGAAGTTGCGGTTGCCTGAGAGCACGGCCGAGACCACCAGCTTGTTGTTCTCGATCGCATCCACGATCGGGTCTTCCAGCGGGCCGGAATTGCCGATGCAGGTGGTGCAGCCATAGCCCACCGTCTGGAAGCCCATCGCGTCCAGATCAGCGGTCAGGTTGGACTGATCAAGGTAATCCGTCACCACCTGGGAGCCAGGCGCGAGCGAGGTCTTCACCCAGGGCTTGGGCTTGAGGCCCTTGGCACGCGCCTTGCGCGCCACCAGCCCCGCCGCCACCAGCACATAGGGGTTGGAGGTATTGGTGCAGGAGGTGATGGCGGCGATCACCACATCACCATGGCCGAGGTCGTAATTGGCACCGGCCACCGGCACGCGCAGATCGGGCTTGTCGCCCGGCACGCCCATCACGCCGCCCGCCAGATCCTTCGCGAAGCCCGCCGCGATGCCCGAAAGCGCCACCCGGTCCTGCGGGCGCTTCGGCCCGGCCATGGAGGGCTCGACAGTGCCCATATCCAGCGACAGCGTATCGGTGAAGACGGGATCGGGGGTGGTGGCATCACGCCACATGCCCTGCGCCTTGGCATAGGCCTCAACCAGCGCGATGCGGTGCTCATCACGGCCCGAGATGCGCAGATATTCGATCGTCACATGGTCGATGGGGAAAATGCCGCAGGTGGCACCGTATTCAGGTGCCATATTGCCGATCGTCGCACGGTCGGCCAGCGGCATGTCGTTCAGGCCCTCGCCGTAGAATTCGACGAATTTGCCCACCACGCCCTTCTTGCGCAGCATCTGGGTGACGGTGAGCACCAGATCGGTGGCGGTCACGCCCTCACGCAGCTTGCCGGTCAGCTTAAAGCCGATGACATCGGGGATGAGCATGGCGATGGGCTGGCCGAGCATGGCGGCCTCAGCCTCAATGCCGCCCACGCCCCAGCCCAGCACGCCCAGGCCATTGACCATGGTGGTGTGGCTGTCGGTGCCATAGCAGCTATCGGGATAGACGAAGACATCGCCGGCATCGGAGGCGGTCCAGACCACCTGGGCCAGATATTCCAGATTGACCTGGTGGCAGATGCCAGTGCCCGGCGGCACCACGCGGAAATTGCTGAAAGCGCTCTGGCCCCAGCGCAGGAACTCATAGCGCTCGCCATTGCGCTCGAACTCGACATCAACGTTCTTCTGCAGGCTGTCGGCATGGCCGGAATAATCCACCATCACCGAATGGTCGATCACCAGATCAACCGGCACCAGCGGGTTCACCTTCCGCGGGTCACCGCCCAGCGCGATGATGCCATCACGCATCGCCGCCAGATCGACCACGCCGGGAACGCCGGTGAAATCCTGCATCAGGATACGCGCGGGCTTGAACGGCACCTCCTGGCTCGAACGGCCCTCAGCCAGCCAGCCGGCGATGGACTGCGCATCCTTGACCGAGTAGGAGCGGCCATCCTCGAAACGAAGGACATTCTCCAGCAGCACCTTCAGGCTCATCGGCAGGCGCGAAATGTCGCCAATGCTCTTCGCCGCTTCGGGCAGGCTGAAATAGTGATAGGTCTTGCCATCCACATGGAGTGTGGAACGGGTCTTCAGGGTATCCTGCCCGGTGATGCGCATGGTTCTGCGAGGTCCTCTTTGCCTTGAGTGGGCGTTAAAGCATGGAGTAAGAGCCCCACCAAGGGTGCGCCGGGGGCTAAACAGCGCCGATTTTGGCCCTGTCGCTTGGCGTTCTGCGGTTTCGTGTTACGACCTTGGCGATAACGGGGGGTGGCAGGTGCTGCGGGTTGAGGATCTGGCATGCTGGCGGGGGGAACGGGCGGTCTTCGCCGGCCTCTCCTTCAGCCTGGAAGCGGGTGAGGCAGTGGCACTGCTCGGCCCCAATGGCGCCGGCAAATCGTCACTGCTGCGGGTGCTGGCCGGGCTGCTGCCGCCAGCCGCAGGGCGCGTGCTCTGGGCCGGCGAGGATATCCGCCAGGACACACCCTCCCATGCCGCGCGGCTGCGCTACCTGGGCCATCTCGATGCGCTGAAACCGGCACTCTCCGTCCGCGAGAACCTGGCCTTCCACGCCGCCCTGGCAGGCGGCGATGTGGACGCAGCACTGGGCAGCATGGCCCTGGCACCGCTGGCCGAATTGCCGGCCCGCATGCTCTCGGCCGGACAAAGGCGGCGGCTGGCCATCGCCCGACTCGCCCTGGCACCGGCAGCGCTGTGGTTGCTCGATGAACCCACCGTCGGGCTCGACACCGCCTCCATCGCCCGCTTCGGCCACCTGCTCGCGGCCCATTGCGCGCAAGGTGGCATGGTGCTGGCCGCCACCCATGTGCCACTGCCCATCGCCGATGGACGGCAATTGGATATGTCATGACCCCCGATACCACCGGCCGCTCCGCCTTTCTGGCCGTGCTGGGGCGCGAACTGCGCCTCGCCATCCGCCACCCCGCCGACGCATTGGCCGCCGTACTGTTCTTCCTGCTGGTGGCAGCACTCTTCCCATTCGGCGTGGGCCCGGCACCGGAAACCCTGGCCCGCCTGGCCCCCGGAGCACTGCTCGCCGCCGCACTCCTGGCCGCCCTGCTGCCGCTGGACCGGCTATGGGGCAGCGAAGCCGAAGATGGCTCGCTGGACCTGCTGCTGCTCTGCGGCCTCCACCCGGCCCTGCTGGCACTGGCCAAAGCAAGCGGACACTGGCTGACCACCGGACTGCCCCTGCTGGCCGCAACACCCCTCGCCGCCGCCATGCTCAACCTGCCCACCGAAGCCTGGAGCACCGCCATGCTGGCACTCGGCCTGGCCTCGGCCCTGCTGTCACTGCTCGGCACAGCCGGGGCCGCACTGACACTAGGCGCACGACGCGGCGGCGTGCTGCTGCCACTGCTGGTGCTGCCACTAGCCATCCCCGCCGTGATCTTCGGCGCCGCCGCCATCGAAGCCGCAGCCAACGAAACCATCGCGCGACCCATGCTGCTGCTGCTCGCGGCACTGGTGGCCACGGCGCTGCCATTGGCGCCACTGGCGGCTGGGGCGGCGCTGCGCGGGGATTGAGGAGAGGATTTAAGCATGGGGGAAATGAATTTCCCCCAGACCCCCTTTCTTTTATTTTTATTTTATTTATTTATTATAATTATTGATTATAAATTACCTATTGGCATCGAACAATTCCGTATTTTCAATCTTCTATAAAATAATTAAATAAATATATAAAACAATTAAACACATATATTCAATATCAAATAAATAATTTATAAAAACTACGACGTTCTTGCCTGTGAATATAAAATTAAAGCGCCGCCCTTGGCTCGTTTTGTGGCAAAACAG
>NZ_JBBARU010000076.1:0-15116 GCF_040399605.1 Rhodovarius sp.
TCCGATACGGTTGGAAAACCTTATCTCGGTGTCCACCAAACCGGCAGCAGGCCAGATTGCCACGGGCGGATTGAATGACGGCTTCGAAGCCGCCCGCATTCTTAACCTCCGTAGTAACGTCGTCAGCGGATACGATGGCGATGTTGTCGAAGCGGTCGATGACCCACTCAAGCGCGCGGCGCACTCGGGACGCGTGGCTCTCATCGCCAACACGGCACAGATCGGCCACGAGCTTGACGAACGCAAGGAGGTCGCCCGTCTCACCCGTGAGGGTGATGGAGACGAGGGCGCCCTTCTTCTTTTCTGCGACCTGCTGAGGCGATTGCTTGCTCACCCTGTCGTTGTGGGCTGCGACCTGCCGCGCGAACCACTGCTTGTTGTCAGGTGGGGCCGATGGGAACACCATATGTCGATAGGCGAGATAGAGGCGCGCGAGCGCATCAGTGCTGGCGCTCTTGACGGTGCCGAACGCCGCACGAACCTGATTGAGTTCGGCGAGTAAGTCCTTTTCGGTCATCGGCTGGTGGTTAGGCTCGTTGGGCTTGTCGTTCGGGTCCATGTCTCTCTCCGTCTGGGTTCAGCCCTCGCTGAATGCCAAGGGCGTCGCGACGGGCGTTGCTGCGCCCTTCGCTGACGGAGCCGAGATAGAGCGGCTTAGCTCGAATCCGTTCTAACTGGCTTCTTGCTAGCCTTTCGGGTTAACATGCCGTATGGCTAAGGCGCGGCAGCAGCATCCCAGATCAGGCACATATGAATACCTGAGTAATATCAGTAAGAAGAGATATCGGATTGAAATTGAAGTAGACTGGAGATATGAGTATTTTTTTGATTGTCTCCAGATAAGCCCTAGCTATCGCCTTGCTAGGCTAATCGAGAACGGTAAGTTAGCGAAAGACACATCGCAGCTTCCATCTGATTTCGATTTGGTAGAGGCGACATACTAGCGGTTGGGCGACGTACATCGGACCTATTTCCAAGAATGGTGGGTCAAGCGAGCACAATTTCAGTTTGGCGCATCTGTGTCTGCCCAGCCGAAGGTCCTTTTGAACATTGGCCAGGGCGTGACCGCTGGACTTAGTTCCGTAGCGCGGCTCACGCAGGAACTTGACCAGTATCTCGCGAAAGACAGGCCTATTCAGGGGATGCCCGGAGTGCTGGTTGTGGCGCTCCCGGCCACAACTGACCGGCGGAAGCTGCTGCGCGATCTTGATAAGATGCTCGCTGCGACAGTGCCGCCGGAGCCCAGGGAAGCGCGCCCGCATGCCATGGCGTTGGAGCAGGCCAAGATACGGGAATTTACGCTGAAGATGGCGCTACGCGTCCTGCGCGCCCGTGCCAGCTACCCCAGCGAAAAACTATACGAGACCGGCAATCGGACCAAGGTTTCGCCCGCGCTATGGACCGATCCGGCCCGCGCTCGAAAGGATGGGCAGGACGACAAGCGGCGCACAATGGAAATCATGACGAGCCGTCACCTTTGGCGCGCCTATGTCCTGGCGGAGAATGCAGCGAGGGGCCGGTTTCCGTCGCTTGAGCCACTCAAAGAGGACCCGAACAGGCCTGAGTTCGACTACGCGGTCCTGCTGAAAGATTACAGGCAGTACCTCGCTTGGGGGTGGAAACGGATTGCCGAGCTAAAGGAGGAGCGGCGGCTGGAGGCTGTTCGGAAGGCAGGCCGAGCTGCGCAAGCAGCACCGGCATCTGACCCAGCTACGGATGCTTCTGAGTCTCCCCCGTGAGGTGCGACTGAAGCATTTCGGGGCGCCGCACGGCATGAGCAGCAGCCGCGCAGCGATGCAAGATGCCAGACCCGATGAACCCTTCGACGAAGTCTAGCCGGGTCGGTCCCGTCGCGACTTGGCGGGTTCCTGCATGAGGACCAATTCGCTTGCGAGCGCATGGTGGCATCCCCTCTCGCCGCCGATCTTCGCCGCGCCCTCGTCGTCGGGGCGCGTGCTTCCCGTAATAGTGCTCAATCGTGTTGACGCCGCTGCCCATGTCCCGCGCGATGGTGAACGAGTAGGGTTCCTCCGAGATGTCCGCCCCATCGCTTAGCCCTCACTCGTCGTCAAGCTCATCCAGTCCATCATCGGCAATCTCATAGCCGGCAATGGCGTGCGAAACGCGCGCCTCATCGTTTAGGTGGAAATAGGTCCGTTCGATCTGTGCCACCGACGTGCCGCACATCTCGGCCACCTGCTGATAGCTCAAACCCGCCGTGATCCGCTCGGTGATGAAGTAGTGCCGAAAGCTGTAGGGGACGAGAGCTCGGTCGGTTCGGTCTATGCCGGCCAGCTGCAACACCTTGTCGAAATGGTAATAGAGTGCCCGCTTGGTGATTGGCGTCTTGCCGTCACTCGCGAAGACGGGCCGTCCTTTCTCGCTGTGATCGCCCGTAGTTGAGACGATGAGCTTGCGCCATCCCTTCAGATATCCGTCGTCTTGGAAATATAGCTCGCGGCTCTTTCGCGTTTTGCTGGTATCTGCTCGCACAGAGACATTCACTAAATTGATAAGCTTCTGTTTCTTTTTAGAAAAATGGCCCCGCCACCAGATATCGTGCCAAGTGAGCTGCATGAGCTCACCCACGCGAAGCCCCGACATCGCCGCCATTCGGAAGAACTGACTGGCTGCGCTACGCATCAGCCATTCGCGCTCCTCCAAGCCCTGTGCCTTCCGGTCGCAGTATTGGTCGATAGCTTGGTGGATGGCCGCGATCTCTTCATCGTCGAAAGTAGCGCGCCGGATAGCGTCGTCGCGCGTGTCAATTCGGGGCAGCTTGCGGAAGTCGAAGGCGTCAATGCGGGCTTCACCGCGTTTAAACAGCCAATCCATCATCGCGTTGATGGTGCTTTGCTCGTTCTGCACAGTGACCTGCCGCGCTGCGGTGCGGTCGGCGCCCTTCACGCGGAAATGGAAGTAGCTCTCGCAGTCGGTGCGCTCCATCTCCTTGAGCTTGGTGTCGCGCCCGATGAAGTCGAGCCAGTTCTTGAGGTGGGCCCGGATGGTGCCAAGCCTTCCCGGCACGATCAGCCCGACCTCAACGTCTTTCTGCCGATGCGCGACATACAGCTCGACAGCTTTCTTGGCGTCGATTGAGAAGTAGGTCTTGCCCTGCTTGAGGTTGGCGAGCAGCTCCAGATAAAGCTCCTTGCCCTTCTCGATAGCGGTTGTGCGATTGCGCGTTCCGAGACTGCGCCGGGCATACTTGCCTTCCTTTCGCAGCCACATCCTGAATTGCCAGTAGTCGCCGCGCTTGTAGACGATGGCCTCGTCAAAAATGAGGACTTCATCCTCGTCAAAGTCCTGCTTTTTGATGACCATGCGCTGGTGCCCGAGCCACTATGTTTTGGAGTAGCTACAAAAATGTGCAGCTTTCCGTGCAACATTGCGCAGGCACCCGCTGAAAAGCAACGAGAAGTTTAGGGCTGTGAAACTTGTGTGTAAGTATTTTATCTAGCAATTACAAATCACTAGGATATTTTCTTTACTCCCACTCAATCGTCCCCGGCGGCTTACTGGTGATGTCATAAGTCACCCTGTTCACCCCCCGCACCTCATTGACGATCCGCCCCGCCACCCGGGTCAAAAACTCCATCGAGAAGGGATAGACATCGGCCGTCATCCCATCCGTGCTCGTCACCGCCCGCAGCGCGCAGGCCATGTCATAGGTCCGGCCATCGCCCATCACCCCAACCGTGCGCACCGGCAGCAGCACGGCAAAGGCCTGCCAGATCGCGTCATACAGCCCGGCAGTGCGAATCTCCTCAAGGTAGATCGTATCCACCTTTCGCAGCAAATCAGCCTTCTCCCGCGTCACCTCGCCGGGGATGCGAATGGCCAGGCCCGGCCCCGGGAAGGGATGGCGGCCGACAATCTCCTCGGGCATGGCCAATTCGCGCCCCAGCGCCCGCACCTCATCCTTGAACAGGTCGCGCAGCGGCTCCACCAGCCGCATGCGCATCCCCTCAGGCAGACCGCCCACATTATGGTGTGATTTGATCGTCACCGAAGGCCCGCCAGTGGCCGAGACGCTCTCGATCACATCGGGATACAGCGTGCCCTGGGCCAGGAAATCGGCGCCGCCCAGCTTGTGCTGCTCGGCCTCAAAAACCTCGATGAACAGCCGGCCGATGGTTTTGCGCTTGATCTCGGGGTCGGTCACGCCGGCCAGGGCGCCGAGGAACAAATCGCTCGCATCCACATGCACGAGCTTGATGTTGAAGCGGTCGCGAAACGTCGCCACCACCTGCTCGCTCTCATTGGCCCGCATCAGGCCGTGATCGACGTAAATGCAGGTCAGTTGATCGCCAATCGCCTCATGGATCAGCACCGCCGCCACCGAGGAATCAACCCCGCCCGACAGGCCACAGACCACCCTCCCCTGCCCCACCTGCGCCCGGATGCGCGCCACCGCCTGGGCCCGATAAGCGCCCATGGTCCAATCGCCACTGCAACCGCAGACATCATGGGTGAAATTCTTCAGCAGTGCCGCGCCATGCGGCGTATGCACCACCTCGGGGTGAAACATGGTGCCGTAATAACGCCGCGCATCATTGGCGATCAGCGCGAAGGGCGCGCCCTCGCTCTGCGCCACCACGCGAAAGCCCGGCGGCAGAATGGTGATGCGATCACCATGGCTCATCCACACCGTCTCGCGCGCGCCCTTGGCCCAAACGCCCTGGGTCAACGCGCATTCACCGGTTACCTCCACCACGGCGCGGCCGAATTCGCGGGCATGGCCGCCCTCCACCACGCCGCCCAATTGCGCGGCCAGGGTCTGCTGGCCGTAGCAAATGCCCAGAATCGGCAGGCCCATCTCGAAGACCTCCGCCGGCGCGCGGGGGCTTTCGCCCTCGGTCACCGAGGCGGGGCCGCCGGAGAAGATGATGCCGCGCGGGTTGAAGCCGGCAATGCGTGCGGCAGCGGCGTTGTTATAAGGCCATACCTCGCAATAGACGCCGCTTTCGCGCACCCGGCGCGCGATGAGCTGCGTCACCTGGCTGCCGAAATCGAGGATGAGGATGCGGTCTTGCGTCGTGGGTGCCATGGCGGTTTTCACCACAAAGCACCCTGAGCATCAACCACGGCCGGGCTGTTTCGCGCCATGCAGCGCGAGGACAATGGTGCGAGGGGCGGATCATACCCCGCCATGCGGCAGAAATTCAGCCCATGATGCATGGGCGGAGGTAAAACCCGCTCATGCCTCGCGGAACAGGCCGAGTTTCTCCTGCGCCGCACGGTCAGAATAGGCGAAGAGCACCAACTCGCTCCCGGCCTCAAGCACCAGCTCGGCCCAGCTGGGCACCACCAGCAGGTCACGCGGGGCAAGGCTATGCGCGACGCCATCCACCAGCGCCTGGCCACTCCCCTCCACCACGACAAACACGGTGCCATCCGTCGCCCGCCGCGGCCTTGTGGCGAAGCCGCTGGGCAACAGGCGGACATGGGCCGAGATGGTGGGCATCACCGGCCCGCCATCGGCGGGGTTGCGGAATTCCAGCGCATGGCCAAGGGCGGTATCGGGCATCTCGCTGCGCGCCATCAGGCCCAGGCTCTCGCGCCATTCAGCATAGGGGTAGTGAAACAGCGGCTGGGCCTGCGGCCGGCGGGCGGCGGCGCTGCCGAGAAAGGGGCGGAGGTTGCGGCCATAGCGCGCCGCGGTATCGCCCGCGGCCGCGGTGGCCGGGTGCTCGCCGCCCATGCGCTCGGCGAAGCTGGCGGCGTAAAACCGCACCGTGGGGATATCGAGGCCGTCAAGCCAGATCATCGGGCTCGCGCTATCATTGCCATGGTCATGCCATTGCCAATTGGGCGTCAACACCAGGTCGAAGGGACGCATCACCGCGCGCTCGCCATCGACGGCGGTATGGGCGCCCTCGCCTTCCATGACGAAGCGTAGCGCCGATTGGGTGTGGCGATGGCAGGGCGCCACCTCACCGGGCAGAATCAACTGCAGCCCGGCATAGAGGCTATTGGTGATGGCGGAAGTACCGGCCAGCCCTGGATTTTCGAGGATCAGCACCCGCCGCTCCGCCTGCTCGGCCGAGATCATACCGCCGGCGCGCAGCAGATATTCCCGCGCCGAGGCATAATCCCAGCGCCAGGCACGCGCCGCGGTGCCGGGCTGCGGCGTCACAAGCGCATGCAAAACCTCCCAAAGCGGGTAGAGGCTCTGCGGCCGCATCTCGGCATAAAGCGCCTCCAGCGCGGCCCGCTGGCTATCGGGTGTAGGTGTGTCCATACCACCAGATTAAGCCCTCAGCCGGCCGGTCGGAAGCGTGGTCTGCCCCATAACCCAAGCTGCGTGCAGCGGCGGCGGCTTGTGCTGCACTGCACCCGGTGCGATTGTCTGGACCGTTCAAAGACGTACCCGAATGCCCGGCCCCGGCCAGGCGGCGGGGCCGGGCCGGGATACGGCAACATCGCAATGGGCCCTCTCGAACAGGCCCTCGGAAGCAGTGCGCCGCAATGGCGCCAAGAGGAATGGCAATGGCGAAGATCAAGGTCAAAACCCCCGTCGTGGAGATGGATGGGGATGAAATGACGCGGATCATCTGGGGGTTCATCAAGGACCGCCTGATCCTGCCCTATCTGGATATCGACCTGAAATACTACGATCTGGGCGTGGAATACCGCGACCAGACCGATGACCAGGTGACGGTGGACGCGGCGAATGCCACCAAGCAATACGGCGTGGGCGTGAAATGCGCCACCATCACCCCCGATGAAGCCCGCGTGGCCGAATTCGGCCTGAAGAAGATGTGGCGCAGCCCCAACGGCACCATCCGCAACATCCTCGACGGCACGATCTTCCGCGAGCCGATCATCTGCAAGAACGTCCCCCGCCTGGTGCCGCATTGGTCCAAGCCGATCGTGGTGGGCCGCCATGCCTTTGGTGACATCTACCGCTCGGTGGAAGCCAAGATCCCCGGCCCCGGCCGCGTCTCGATGACCTATACGCCGGCCGATGGCGGCGCGCCTGTAGAGATGGGCGGCTTCGACTTCCCCGCCACCGGCGGCGTGGCGATGGGCATGCACAACCTCAACGCCTCGATCGAGGGCTTTGCACGGGCCAGCCTGAATTACGGCCTGAGCCGCAATTTCTCGGTCTATTTCAGCCACAAGAACACGATCCTGAAGGCCTATGACGGCTCCTTCAAGGACATCTTCCGCCATGTCTATGACACCGAGTTCAAGGCCCGCTTCGAGGCTGCCGGCCTCACCTATGAGGACCGGCTGATCGACGACATGGTGGCCTCCGCCCTCAAGTGGGAAGGCGGCTATGTCTGGGCCTGCAAGAATTACGATGGCGATGTGCAGTCCGACATCGTGGCCCAGGGCTTTGGCTCGCTCGGCCTGATGACCTCGGTGCTGCTCTCCCCGGATGGCAACACGGTCGAATCCGAGGCCGCGCATGGCACGGTGACGCGCCACTACCGCGAGCACCAGAAGGGCCGTGAGACCAGCACCAACCCCATCGCCAGCATCTTCGCCTGGACCCGTGGCCTGGCCTATCGTGGCAAGTTCGATGGCACGGCCGATGTGGTCGATTTCGCCAATGCGCTCGAGGCCGTGTGCATCGAGACGGTGGAAGCCGGCGACATGACCAAGGATCTGGCCGCGCTGATCGGCAAGGACCAGCCCTGGCTGAACACCCAGGCCTTCCTCGCCAAGCTCGATGAGAACCTGAAGAAGAAGATGGCCTGAGCCATCGGCCCGCCTGCGCGCGCCACCCGGCGCGCGCAGGCTTCACGGGATTGTAGCCCGTACGTCACCAATCAGACATTAACGCTTCATTATTAACTATTATGACTAGGAAATCATTTCCCAGGATTTCCTTATGTCGTTCAGCTCCAGTTTTCCGATTGATTTCGCCGGCTTTACCGCCGCTGGCTTCCAGCCTGTTCCGGCCTCCGGGCAACTCGATTCGGATATCTGGCGCATCCAGGGCTTCTCCGACAATGCGGGGCTGCTGGATTATGGCGCCACCGTTACAACCACTGGCGACTATGGCCGCGGCACACTCACCGGGGACCCGAGCACGGCTGGAATCTACGCCGCCAATACCGGCCTGACCGGGGTTGGCGCCGCCTTTATCATCCAGCCCACCGGAGCGGAATTCGGCACCACGCCCGGCACGATCACGCTGCGGGTGCAGTACACCGGTCCCACTTCGCTCTCGGCATTCACCTTCGATTACGACGGCATCTACCGCAACAACGCCGACCGTTCGGTCGCGGTGAATGTGGCCTATGCTGTCGCTTCGGTGCCAACCCAACCCGCCAGCTTCTCCAGCAATATCGAAGGCCTCAGCTTCACCACGCCCCAGGCGCTGACCACCAGCGCCGGTTGGACCCAACTCGACCTCGCTGCCCAGACCATCAACGCCACTGTCAACCCATACGACTATATCTTCCTGCGCTGGCAGATCGGCGACAATGGCGGCACTGGCAGCAGAGACGAGGTAGGCTTCGACAATATCCTGATCTCCGCAGGCAGTGGCGGCGGTGGCGGCGGCACCCCCACCATCAGTCTCGCGCCCACCACCATCTCGCTGGCCGAGGGCAATACCGGCAGCACCGCCTACACCTACACCATCACCCGCAGCGCCACCGCGCCCGGCGATGCTGCGGTGAGCATCACCATCACCGGCGGGCCAGGCTTTGACCTGACCGACATCGCCTCCGTCACCCTGGGCGGCGTGGCCATATCGGACTTCACCCTGGGCACCGCATTTACCGCCTCCCTGTCCGGCGCCGCCACCTCGGCCGTGCTGGTGGTCAACATCCTCGGCGATACCGCCATCGAAGCTGATGAGGGCTTCACCGTGGCGCTCAGCAACGCGGCCTCGGGCTATACGCTAGGCACCGCCTCGGCCACCGCCACCGTGCTCGATGACGACGCCACCACCACCGCCATCAGCACCATCCAGGGCGCTGGCACCGCCTCGCCGCTCGTTGGCAAGACCGTCACCATCGAGGGTTTGGTTACCGGCGATTATCAGAATGGCGATGGCGATACGGCGCGCAACCTGCAGGGCTTCTTCGTCCAGATGATCTCGGGCGATGGCAACCCGCTGACCTCGGACGGCATCTTCATCTACCAGACCGATGGCGCCTCCGGCCCTGGCACCAACGTCAATGTCGGCGACATCGTGCGGGTGACCGGCGTGGTGACGGAAGCCTACAATCAGACTGAGCTTGTGGTCGGCACCTCCACCAGCGCCATCACACTGGTCACCGCGGGTGCCTATACGCCGGCCCAGGTGAGCAGCATTTTCGCGCTCGACGTGAACCTGCCCGCCACCGGCACCATCACCGCGGGCGGTCGCGTATTGCCCGACCTGGAATTCGCTGAGGGCATGCTGATCCGCCTGCCGCAGAGCATGACCATCACCGAAATGTACAACCTCGACCGCTATGGCGAGGTGCGCGTGGCCCAGGGCGGCCAAGCCACCCAATTCACCCAGACCAATGCGCCCAGCGTGACGGGCTACAATGCCTATTTGAACGACCTCGGCGCGCGCTCGCTGCTCATCGATGATGGGCTGAACGTGCAGAACCCCAACCCCGCCACCTTCCTGGGCAATACATTGGCGACCGCCACCGCGCCGCAGATCGGCGACAGTTTTTCCGGCCTCATCGGCAATCTCGGCTATGATTTCAACGAGTATCGCCTTCAGGCCTCCAATAGCCCGGTGATCATCGATACCCAGCCGCGTGCCGCCGCCCCAGGGCGGGCCGATGGCGACATCAAGCTGGTCTCCACCAACCTGCTGAATTACTTCGCCACCCTCGACACCGGCACCACCGCCACCACCGGCCCAAACAACGCCTTCGAGCCGCGCGGCGCCAACAACACCACGGAATTCGCCCGGCAATCGCAGAAGCTCTACACGGCTCTTACCCAGCTCGATGGCGACCTCATCGTGGTCAATGAGCTGGAGAATAACGGCTTTGGCGCCGGCAGCGCGATCAAGACGCTGGTCGATGGCTTCAATTCCGCCCTCGGCACCCCGGGGCGCTGGAGCTATGTCGACCCAGGTATCACCTACCTGGGCGGCGATGCGATCAAGGTCTCCATCCTCTACCGCACCGACAAGCTGGCCATTGCCACCGGTTCGACGGTGCAGGTGCTCGACGACACCGACATCCCCGGCCTGATCACCGCCAAACTGCTGCCAACCAATTTCCTGTCGCAAAGCTCAATGGGTGCTGTGTTCAACGGCACCAACACCAGCCGCGCCGTGCTGGTCACCAGCTTCCAGCAGATCGGCAGCGGCGAGGCCTTCACCGTCGCCGCGATCCACAACAAGTCCAAATCCGGCACCGGCACCGGCCTCGATGCCGACCAGGGCGATGGCGCCGGCAATTGGAACAACCAGCGCCTGCTGGCGACCCAGGCGCTCGACGCCTTCCTCAAGACCAACCCAACTGGCATCAATGATCCCGACAAGATCATCATGGGCGACTTCAACAGCTACGCCCAGGAATTGTCGATGAAGAACCTGACCAATTCAGGCTACAGCAACCTCATCGAGGACTTTATCGGCAATAACAACGCAGCCTCTTACGTCTTCGACGGACAAAAAGGCTATCTCGACGCCGCCTTCAGCAGCCAGTCTCTCAAGCCCTATATCCGCACGGTGGATGAGTGGCGGCTGAACTCGCCCGAGGCCGATGGCATCGACTACAACACCGATTTCGGCCGTTCCACCAATATCTTCGACGGCACACTGCCCAACCGCTATTCCGACCATGACCCGGTGGTGGTCAACCTCAAGCTCGATCCGGCCTTGCTGCTGAACCGCGGCGGGGCCACGGTGGATGTGGGCGACAATGTCGCAACCCTCAGCCTCCTTGCCCAGGTGGGTGACACAATCACCATCCGTAAGCCCGCCGGCATCAATGACGGACCGATCGCCACCATCAAGCACAGCGATGTCACCATCGACGCGCCCAACGGCTATGATGGGGTGTTCCTGCTCGCCGAGGGCCAGGCGAATCTAGGCTCGAAAGGCTCGGGCAATATCACCCTCAACGGCAATGCCGGCGCCAATATCCTCACCGGCAATAGCGGCGACAACCAATTCACCGGCGGCGCTAGCGACGACACTATCAACGGCAGCACAGGCAACGACACGGCCAACTTTTCCGGCAGCCAGGGCCAGTACCGCTTCGGCCTGCGCGATGCGGCGCTGACCATCAGCGGCCCGGACGGCCGCGACCATCTGCTCAATGTGGAGTTCGTGAAGTTCGGCGCCGCCGCTGCAATCTCCCTCGCCTCCGTGCAGGGCAGCGCGGCCGACCAGGGGCTTATGCTGGTCAACCGCAATGGCCGCGACAGCTATGAACTGCCAGACCTCTACACCGGGCCGGTGGCCGGGCTGCAGAACCAATTGCTGGGCAGTGACCAAAAAGAAATCGTCCTGGGCACCGAGAAGGCGGATTTCATCAATGCCATAGGCGGCGATGACGCCGTGGATGGCGGCGCTGGCAATGACGTGATCGATGGCGGCCTGGGCTCCAACTTCCTTGTCGGCAGCGCGGGGCTGGACCAGTTCTTCCTCGATGGCCGCGGTGCTGCCGCCGCCAATACCTGGTCCACCATCACCGACTGGCAGGCCGGTGAGACAATGACGCTCTTCGGCTACCAACCGGGCATCAGCAGGCTGCTCCGCCTAGACGCCGACGGCACCGCCGGCTTCAAGGGCGCGACCATGCATGCCGATCTTGACGGCAATGGCCTGATCGACACCTCGATCACCTGGGCCGGTATCGCCCAGGCGCAATTGCCGGAAGCGCAGTTCGGCGCGGACTACATCTTCTTCGGCTGACACAGCGGCCCCTGCCGCCCATTCCGGTTCAGGCTATACCGACGCCATGACCTATTTCGACTGGACCGCGCTGGCGGTCTTCTTCGCCTGCTGGACCGGCTATGCTGCGGTAACCGACCGCGTAGGCACGATCCAGCGCCAAAGCGTGATCGCGGCGATGGACGAATATCGCCGGCGCTGGATGCTGGCGCTGCTCGAGAGGTCAAACCGCGTCAGCGATACCGCCATCATCGGTAACCTGATGACCAGCACGGGTTTTCTCGCCAATACCTCCATCTTCATCCTCGGTGGCCTGGTGGCGTTGCTCGCCTCGCCCGATCTGGGCCGGCGCGTGCTGGCCGCCCTGCCCTGGGCCGAACCGCCGGGCAGCGACGCCGCCTGGGAGATCCGCGTGGTGCTGCTCATGCTGATCTTCGTGCGCGCCTTTTTCGAACTGACCTGGGCGCTGCGACAATTCAATTACTGCTCGATCCTGATCGGCGGCGTTGGCATGGGCACGGAATTCACTCCCCAGGCGGAGGTCGCGGCCAAAGTGGCCAATCGCGCAGCACGGCATTTCAACACCGGGCTGCGGGCCTATTATTTTGGCCTCGCGGCGCTAGCTTGGATCATTCATCCTGCGGCGCTCATCGCCGCCAGCCTGCTGGTGCTGCGCGAATTATACCGGCGCGAATTCAGAAGTGCGGTGCGCGATGCGCTGCGCGAAGGCTAGCGCCTCAGAACCGCTCCGCCCTTAACACCGCGCAATCCGAGATCGAGACAATGGCCGGCCGGGCCCCCAGCAATTCCTGATGCGCATCCAGCACCGCATCGGCCACCGCGGCACTGGTGATGCAAAGGATCAGCACATTGTCGAGCACACCCGACAAATCGCCGCTATGGCGCAGCCCATTGCGGCCGCGGCCACGGGTGACGGGCAGCACCGTCCAGCCCTTGGCGCCCAGCCGATCCAGAAGATCGGTCACCGCCTCGGCCTGCACCGCTTCCACGATGATCTCGATGCGTTTGCGCGCGGTAGTATCCATCATGTTCCTGCCGCCCAGAGATAGAGGGGAATGCCAATCAGGATATTGAACGGGAAAGTGATGGCAACCGATAGGGTCACATAGATCCCCGCATCGGCCTTGGGCACCGCCATGCGCATGGCCGCCGGCACGGCGATATAACTGGCCGAGGCCCCCAGCACGACCAGCAGCGCATGCCCACCGGCGGAAAGCCCGCTCAGCAGCCCCAGGCCCCAGCCACAGCCCGCGCCGAAAAGCGGCATAAGCAGTGCAAAGGCAATGAGATTATACGGCAGCCCCCGCCCCGCCGCGCGCAGTTGCCGCGCCGCCATCAGCCCCATTTCCAGCAGGAACAGGCATAACGCGCCGGGAAACAACCCCTCGGCGAAGGGCGCAAGCTGCGCCTTGCCCGCCGGCCCGGCAATCCAGCCAATGGCGAAACTGCCCAGCAGCAGCACGACCGAGCCGCTGAGAAACACCTCCCGCGCCAGGCGGCGGGAGAACAGCCCCGCGGTGCTGCCGCGCGCCAGCAGCAGGGCGGTGATGATGGCGGGCGTTTCCATCGCCGCCAGCACGGCGGGCATGAAGCCCTCATAGGCCACGCCCCGGCTGGCCAGAATACCGGCCGCAGCGGCGAAGGTGACAACGGAGACCGAGCCATAATGCCCCGCCACCGCCGCCGCCGTCTCACGATCCAGCGCAGAGGTGGCCCGCAGCGCAGCGAAGGCGGGCAGCGGCAAGAGCAGCGACAGCGCCACGCCTGCAGCCAGCGCCGGCCAAAGCCCCTCCGTCGCCCCCGGCAGCGAAATGGCAGCGCCCCCCTTCAGGCCGATCACCACCATCAGATACAGCGACAAAGCCTTGGCCAGCGCATCCGGCACCGCCAGATCGCTGCGCAGCGCACCGGCGGCGAAGCCGAGGGCGAAGAACAGCACAGGCGGCGGCAGTAGGGCGGCAAGATCCGGCATGCACGGGCCATTAGCCGGCCTGGTTCGGCTTGCAAAGCGAACCCAGAGCATGATGCGTTGAGGCGGCATCGCCGAAAACGCTGAATCATCATCTGAGCAAAGGCTGGGCCACGCGGCGTGGCCCAGAGCATGATGCGTTGAGGCGGCATCGCCGAAAACGCAGAAGCATCCTCTCAGCAAAGGCTGGGCCACGGGCAGTGAACGCATGTGAGCGCAGCATGGCCCAGCCGCCCGGCAACTCGGCACTTGCTATTGCCGCGACAAAGGCGGTTCCATTTGCCCTCAAAATGGAGGAATCGAATGCCGCCGCAATGCGGGCACACCAGGGCCGACCGGGAGATGCTGGATCACACGATCCAGAGACTGACAGAGCTATCCAGCGGCGGCTTTGCCGAGCGCATGCGGCTCGACACCGCGGCCAGGCTGCTTGTGATTATCCATCGCGTGCTGCGCCTGCGCGCCGCGGGGCTGATGCGCGCGCCCGATCCCTGGCCGGTCCCGCGCGACGAATGGCTGGCGCTGGAGCGGATTGGCGCGGGCTGGAACCCTGACGAGATGACCGCCAGCGAATTCGCCAGCGACCTCGAACCCGCCGATGTGACCCTGCTGCTGGAACTCTGCCCAGCCTGGGCACAGATGGTGCGGGCCAAGCTGGGGAGCCTGCCCCCATGATGGGCCGGCTCAGCCACCCCTATTCTGGGCGATGATGGATTTCATCCGGGCGATGGCAGCCGGCAGCCCCTCGAAAACGCTGGTCGAGATGAGAAAATGGCCAATGCTGACCTCGATAATGCCGGAGATGGCGGCAATCGGCCCCACCGTATCGTAGGTCAGCCCATGGCCGGCATGGCAATGCAGCCTCTCGCTTGCGGCCACCCCTGCGGCGGCGACAATGCGGGCGAGTTGCGCCGCGCGCTGATGCGGCGGCCCCTCGGCATAGGTGCCGGTGTGCAATTCAATCGCCTGGGCGCCCAATTGCCTGGCAGCCGAGATGGCTGCCGCGTCGGGTTCGATGAACAGGCTGGTCTCAATACCGGCCGCGTTCAGCCGGGCGATGGCCTCGGCGAGGAAAGGCCCGGCATTGTGGACATCCAAGCCCCCCTCGGTGGTCAATTCGGCCCGCTTTTCCGGCACAATGCAGCAGGCCTGCGGGCGCAACCGCTCCGCCATGGCGACCATTTCCTCGGTTGCCGCCATTTCGAAATTCAGCCGGCATGGCAGCTCGGCCGAAATGCGCTCCAGATCATGGTCGCGAATATGGCGGCGATCATCGCGCAAATGGACGGTGATACCATCAGCGCCCGA